>NZ_JASJOJ010000015.1:0-87481 GCF_038519165.1 Photobacterium sp. SP02 | reverse complement strand
AGCGGAAGGCATTAAAGTGTTTGAAGATGATATCCGGCTTGCTGACCGTTATCTGATGGATGCATTGGCTGCATGGAATCAGGGGAAAAACTTCAGTGGTTATGTGTTGTATGTCTCCACTGGCGACGGTTGGTATGCCAGAGCCTCTAACCCCTTGTATAACATACCGGAGGATCCGGCTTGCGCGGTGTGCTGTGCGGCGCTGCCTTTGCCTTTGGAACAACCGGCTTTCGTTCTCATGGGCTATCCGGAATACCCTAATCTGATCCACCTGGAGGCAACCGAAGGGCAACTATGGGTTGGCGGTAAGGTGTATCGGTTTGAACCGAGCGGAGCAATCTGAATGCCTGAAGAGCAGGCTAACCACAAGGAGAAGCGAATGACTGCGATTCCTACACTGCATTTTATGTGCGGTAAAATGGCAGCGGGAAAATCCACATTAGCGGCACAGATTGCCAAAACCCATCAGGCCGTGTTGCTGATAGAAGATGAGTGGCTCAGCACCTTATACCCGCAAGAGGTTCGCAGTCTGGCTGATTACATCCAGTATTCAGAGCGGTTAAAGAAAACCTTACAGCCGCATGTTCAGGATTTGCTCGCCAAAGGGATATCGGTTGTGCTGGATTTCCCGGCCAATACTGTGTTGCAGCGTCAGTGGTTTACCGGTCTGATTGCCGCGACAGGTGTTGATCACTGCCTGCATTATGTCGATAAACCAGACGAGGTATGCAAAGCGCAGCTGAAAATTCGCAGTCAGGGTTTGCCTGCGGGCAGCCCGTTTACCACGGATGAAGCGTTTGATGCGATTACCCGTTTTTTTGAGCCGCCGCAAAGCAGCGAAGGCTTTATTATTCAGCAGTATAAGCAGGATACCTCCATATGAAACAGGCCATAGTGCATATTGCCCTGGTCGTCGATGACTACGATGAAGCGATCGACTTTTACGTCAATAAGCTTAAATTTGACTTGATCGAAGACAGCTATCAACCCGAACAGGATAAGCGCTGGGTGGTGGTGTCGCCACCGGGTTCCAACGGTGTCACTGTGCTGCTGGCGAGAGCGTCAAAACCTGAACAGCGCGATTTTATCGGCAATCAGGCCGGAGGCCGGGTATTTCTGTTTCTGAGCACAGACGATTTCTGGCGCGATTATGAGCGTATGGTGTCTGACGGCATCCGGTTTGTACGTCCGCCTCAGGAGCAGGACTACGGCACAGTCGCGGTGTTTGAAGACTTGTACGGCAACTTGTGGGATTTGCTGCAATTGCACCCGGATCATCCCATGGCGAGAAGAGGAAGAGCAGAATAATGCAAAGAGAAGTACATGATTGCGTGTCATTTTTGCTGATACGCGGTGAAGAGGTATTGCTTGAAAAGCGCAAGCTGAGCAAAGTGGTTGATCCTGGCCTGATGGCCATTCCCGGTGGGCATGTCGAAGCAGGAGAAAGCCTGGAGCAGGCGCTGCACCGTGAAGTTGCCGAAGAGCTGACGGTGACGCCGATTGCCTATTTTCCGCTGTGTACGCTGTATCATCCCACCACAGAGTTACAACGGCTGCATTACTATGTAGTGACAGACTGGACGGGTGAGCTGTCGGCACAGGAAGCTGAAGCGGTGATCTGGACATCTCTCCATGAACCGAACGCTGCTACCGTCGAGGCAGATAACATTGCGCTGGCGGAGTACAGACGTGTGATTTTACCTTTGTTGAAAGAACGGCGCTGATAGAACGGTGCAGAAAGCAGTGTGCAGAAAGAGCGGCAGTAAGCGTATTGATTGGATTTTGGCAGCAAGGGGAAGCGCATGGCAATCAGAGTGATGACGGCAGACGATGCTGAAGAGGTCGAGGCATTAGTGAAAAGTGCGTTTCTGGCAAGTGCGGCAAAGCAACTCGCCCCGGCCGGTATCCATACTTTCTTTAAAGTGGCCTCAAAAGAAGCGCTCTTGCTTCGCCTGCAGGAAGACAACCTGATGCTGGTGTATGAACAGCAGGGCAAAATTCTTGGTATGGCAGAACTCAAACAAGGGGCGCATCTGGCGATGTTATTTGTGCTGCCGGATTGGCAGGGAAAAGGCATTGCGACTCAGTTGCTGCAGGTTTTACTTCAACAGGTGCGTCATGCTGAGCTCACCGTGCGTGCTTCACTGAATTCCGTCTCATTTTATCAGGCGCAGGGATTTCAGAAAACGGGCGCGGCGGCAGAGCTGGCCGGCCTGCGATACCAGCCCATGTCACTGACAATGACCAGCACAGTTACAGCGCCGGCAGATCCGTCCGCTTCAGTGCTTTAGCAAACGTCACTATGGGCGAATCTGAGCGTTCATCCTTCCGAATCAGGGCTTGCCAGTTCAGGTAGAGCCCTTGCTCTGTAACTCGGACTGTCCGCAGCTCACCGCTTTTCAGGTACGGCTTTATCACCCAGCCTGGCATGATCGTAATCCCCATACCTGCTCTGACAAATTCCACGACCGCTTCGGTCACACCAGCCCTGATGACTTTCGGCGGCAACAGGTGATTCGGGCTGAACAGTTGTTCGTATTCGCGCCCGGGACCGGGTGTGGTGTGATAAGTAATGTAAGTATCGGCGGCGATTTCCTGTGGCGTCAGCCAGGCTTTGCCGGCATTCGGATGGTCTTTATGCATCACAGCGATCATTTCATCCCGAAACAGTTTCAGCACCCGGAAGCCTGTCTGGGTCACCGTGCCGGAGACAATCGAAATGTCTATCGTACCGTTGCGTAAAGCCGTAAACGGATCGAGAGAGACATCGGGAATGATTTCGACCGAATAGCTGGGAAAGTCCTGATTAAAGAGCTTAATAAAGGGCGGCAGCCAATGGTAACCGCCGTAGGCTTCATTACCCACCCGAATCACGTGCTCTATCCCCACCGACAGCTTGTCGATGTCATTTTCAGCCCTTTCCAGCTCACTGAGGACCACAGTGGCAGATAACAGCAGCCGTTTCCCTGCGCTGGTCGGAATGAGCTTCTTATGCTGGCGGTAAAACAGCTCGGTATTTAACAAGCGTTCTGCTTCACGAATGCGGTGGCTGAGCGCAGATTGCGTCAGGCCAATCTGACTGGCTGCTTCAGACACACTGCCTGCCTTTGCCACAGCCATTATCATTTGCAAGTGTCTTGTACTGATTTTTGTAGCCATGATGTATGAAAAAAGTTAATGAGTTTTGAATATTTTATGAAATTTACAGTTAAAAAGGCGTCTCGTAAACTAATAAATGAATGGTCAATAGCCTCTGACAGGCAAGGAAATAGTTGATGAACAAAATGGATAAAAATCAGACTGCGCCCACGCTGAAAGTGGACCTGGACAATGAAAAAGTGCATTGGGATCAGGACATGAGCTACGGGCAGTATCTCGCCCTGGGACCATTACTCTCCTGCCAGCACCCGGTTACCCAACAACACGACGAAATGTTATTTGTGGTCATTCATCAGGTGTCTGAACTATGGATGAAGCTTTGTCTGCACGAAGCCTATGGGGCGGTGGAGAATATTCGCCAGGACAAGCTGCGCCCGGCCTTTAAAATGATGAGCCGCATGGCACGCATTCAGTCTCAGATGCTGAATGCCTGGGAAGTGCTGGCCACCATGACGCCGGCCGATTATGCCAGCTTCCGCGATGAACTGGGTCAGAGCTCTGGCTTTCAGTCTTATCAGTACCGCGAACTGGAATTTCTGCTCGGTAACAAAAACGAGGCCATGATTCAGGCCCACCGCGCGCACCCGAAATATTACGATCACCTGAAATCTGTGCTTCATGCGCCCAGCATTTATGACATCACGCTGCAGCTGCTCAAAGCCCGCGGATTCGATGTGCCTCAGTCTCACCTCGACCGCGACTTCTCCCAGCCGTATCAGGCCAGCGAAGCCATTGAACGCATCTGGGCGGAAATCTACAACAACAGCAACGAATACTGGGATCTCTATGAGCTGGCCGAAAAGCTGGTCGACATGGAGTTCAATTTCCAGAAATGGCGTTTCAGCCACATGAAAACGGTTGAGCGCATCATTGGCTATCGTCGCGGCACGGGCGGCACCTCGGGGGTGAAATACCTCAACAAAGCATTGGAACTGCAATTTTTCCCGGAATTGTGGTCGGTGCGTACCTCTATTGAAGGACCGAAGCATGGCTAAAATCTGGGATATTTCGCAAACGCTGCGACAGGGTTTGCCGGTCTGGCCGGGCGATACGGCATTTTCTTCGCATTTCCACTGGGAAATGAGCGAGGAATGCCCGGTCAATGTCGGTCAGTTTTCTCTGTCGTGTCACTCAGGTACCCATGCCGATGCGCCTGTACATTACGATGCGCAGGGTAAAACCATGGAAGCGGTCAGCCTGGATTATTACATCGGCCCGTGTGTGGTGATTGATGCCACCCGGGCAGTCGGCTGGGTAAAACCGCAGGACATCATTGATCAGCTGCCGGATCAGGTCGAGCGGGTGATTTTCAAAACCTACCTGCAGTTTCCGCACCATGAGTGGCGGTCTGATTTTACGGCGGTAGCCTCAGAGACAATCGATTTACTCGCAGAGCGCGGTGCCTGCCTGATAGGTATCGACAGTCCGTCGCTGGATCCCCAGACCTCGAAAACCATGAGTGCGCATCAAGCTATTAAGCGTCATCGCATGGCGATATTAGAAGGCCTGGTATTGGATGACGTGCCAGCCGGAGCGTATGAGCTGATCGCCCCGCCGTTAAAACTGGATTCACTGGATGCTTCCCCCGTACGGGCACTGTTGCGCAGTGTTGCCTAGCCATCGGATAAATCAGGAGTAATTGAACATGCAAACACTGAACAGAGCCTATTTCGAAGCACTGGATCGCGACGATCCCCTGGCAGCGTATCGCGATCAGTTTGATTTGCCCGCCGGGCACATCTATCTCAACGGTAATTCCCTGGGAGTGTTACCCAAGGCGGCAAAAGAAAAAGCCCGGCAAGTGGTGGAAGAGCAGTGGGGTCAGGGCTTGATCCGTAGCTGGAACACCCACGATTGGATCCGCATACCGCATCGGGTGGGAGATAAAATCGCCGGTCTGATTGGAGCAGACGACGGCGAAGTGATCGTGGCGGACTCCACCTCTGTCAACCTGTTCAAGATGGCGGCGGCAGCGGTGAAGCTGAACGCAGGGCGCCGTAAGATACTGTCTGAACCGGGCAACTTCCCGACGGATCTTTATATCTTGCAAGGACTGGAACAGTTTCTGGACGGCAAAGTGAACCTGGTGACTGCGCATCGCGATAACATTCTGGATGCCATCGATGAAGACACAGCTGTCGTGGTACTGACTCATGTCCATTACAAGAGTGGTGCCATGTTTGATATGGCGGCCATTACAGCCCGCGCTCACGAAAAAGGCGCCTTGGTGATCTGGGATCTCAGCCACAGCACAGGTGCAGTGCCTGTGCAGTTAAATCAGGTGGGCGCCGACTTTGCCATTGGTTGCGGCTACAAATATCTCAATGGTGGTCCGGGCGCACCGGGTTTTCTGTTTGTTGCCAAGCGCCATCAGGCACAGTTGCAACAACCACTGAGCGGCTGGTTTGGCCACGCCAATCCCTTTGCGATGCGGGATGACTATGAAGCGGCACCGGGTATTGCGCGCACTTTGTGTGGCACCACGCCTGTTGTTGGTGCCAGCCTGCTGGAAGTGGGGGTGGATATCATGGCCTCGGCTGACATGCACCAGATCCGTGAAAAGTCTCTTCGCATGGGCCAGTTGTTTATTGAGCTGATTGAACAGCGCTGCAGTCAGTACAGCTTCGGGCTGGCATCGTCAAAAGATCCGGCGGTGCGGGGCAGTCAGGTTTCCCTGACCCACGAGCAGGGCTTCGCCATCATGCAGGCTTTGATTGCACGTAACATCATAGGTGATTTCCGTGCACCGGATATCCTTCGCTTTGGCTTCACGCCGCTGTACGTTCGCTATGTCGATCTCTGGGATTGTGTGGATGCGCTGGTCGATATCATGGCGAATGATCGCTGGGATCAGGCGGCATTCAAAAAGCTCACCGCAGTGACCTGATGTTCAGAACTGCAGAATCTGTCAGGCCACAACATTAAAAACAGTAAGACCTAAACCAGTAACACCAAAACCAATAACCTCAAACCCGTACACAAGAAGCACTGAACCTGTCTTGCCGGAGAGGGTAAACCGGCAGGACAACCTGCACTGATTCCAAATCTGTGCGGGGTTCAGAATGATAATTATAAAAGTAAAAGGACGAACTGAGATGCAAAAGAATGCGACCGCATCAATCAATACAGCGGCTAATGCAGGTGGCATGCCTGCGGCAGGCCGACTGAACTGGTCAACCCGAATGGCATTTATCCTGGCGGCGACCGGCTCGGCTGTCGGCTTGGGTAATATCTGGAAATTTCCCTATATCACTGGTGAAAACGGCGGCGGTGCTTTCGTGCTGCTGTACCTGTTCTGTATCGCGTTAATTGGTATCCCTTTGCTGATTGCCGAAGTCATGATTGGCCGCCGCGGGAAGCACAGTCCGCCGGATGCGATGCGGGCGCTGGCAAAGGAAGCCGGCGTCAGTCAACACTGGAGTCTGGTTGGCTGGGTGGGGGTGATCACCGGCTTTTTGTTGCTGAGCTTTTACCTTGTGGTCGCTGGCTGGGCGGTCTCTTATATCTTTACAGCGGGCACCGGCGCCTTTAACGGCGCTTCGGGTGATGAGATTGGCGCTATGTTTGGCGGGCTGGTCGGCGATCCGGTTGCCACAACCGTCTGGGGCAGTGTGGTCCTGCTGATCACCTCGGCAATAGTCATTAAAGGCGTGAAGCAAGGGCTGGAGCGCGCCGTCACGACTATGATGCCGGGACTGCTGGTGCTCTTGCTGGTCTTGGTGGGCTATGCCATGACAACCGGCCATTTTGCCGAAGGGGTAAATTTCATGTTTAACCCTGACTTCAGCAAACTGACCGGCACCAGTGTGCTGGTGGCGCTGGGCCATGCATTCTTCTCACTCAGCCTGGCCGGCGGCGGTATGATGACGTATGGTTCGTACCTGGGTAAAGATGTCTCGCTGGGTAAAACCGTACTGACTATCGGTGTGCTGGATACTCTGGTTGCCCTGATCGCCGGTCTGGCGATTTTTCCGATTGTTTTTGCCAACAATCTTGAGCCGGGTGCAGGGCCGGGCCTGATTTTTGTTACTTTGCCTATTGCTTTTGGTCAGATGCCAATGGGACAGGTCGTTGGTTTGCTGTTCTTCATTATGTTGTCGTTTGCGGCACTGACATCGGCCATCTCGCTGATGGAACCTGCTGTTTCGTTTCTGACCGAAAAGAAAGGCTATTCGCGCCTGAAAGCGGGCTCGATGACGGCCGCAGTCATCTGGGTGCTGAGCCTTGGCTCCGTGTTCTCATTCAATATCTGGCAGGATCATACCCTGTACGGAAAAACCTTCTTCGACGTACTGGATTATCTGACCAGCAGCTGGATCATGCCGCTGAGTGGTCTGGCCATGGCTGTGTTCACTGGCTGGGTCATGAAGAAAACCTCAACGAAGGAAGAGTTGCCACACGGAGTGACACACACACTGTGGCGGTTCCTGATTCGTTACATCACGCCAGTCGGCATTCTGGCTGTGTTTCTGAATGCCATCGGTGTGATGGGATAAAAGCTCCATTCCTGTCACGTGGCGATAAAGCCGGCGCAGCATATGCCCGGCTTTTTTTGCTTCTGGTCGTTATACCTGACGGACAGCCTCTGATTGCCTATAGTTGATGGGGAGCAGGCTGATCCGTTCAGGAGTCCGGATGAAAATCAGAAAATTCAGAGTTGGCTGGGTGGTTTTCAGTCTCAGTGCTGCAGCTGTACTGGTATATCACCAGGTTAAAGCAGCACAGCCATCGTTTGATTGTACCGGCGTGGCAGATGGCAGTATTGAGGCGATGATTTGTCAGGACCAAGAATTAGCGGCGTTAGATACCAAGCTGTCTGAGGTCTACAAGCAGGCCGCTGACAAAGCGACTAATGAGCATCCCCCCACCTTGAAAGCAGAGCAGAGAGGCTGGGTGAAAGGCCGTAATGAATGCTGGAAAGCCGATGATAAAAAGTCATGTGTTGAGTCTGAATATCAGCGGCGTATTGCTGAGTTGCAGGCCAGGTATGGCTTAATTGAGGCAACAGCAAGCGTCACCTATCTGTGTACGGATCAACCGGGCAGTGAAGTGATTGCGACTTACTATCCGACGGAACCGCCAACCCTGATTGCCGAACGTGGTGACAGTGTCTCGTTGATGTATCAGCAGGAAAGCGCCAGCGGTACTAAATATGTCGGACGCAATGAAAGCCTGTGGGAGCATCAGGGCGAAGCAACCGTCATCTGGGGATACGGTGCGCCAGAGCTGAACTGCAAAGTGAAGCCCTAGCGCGATGAAGCCGTAGCGTAATAAAGCTGTAGCCTGATAAAACATGAGCGTGATAAAACATGCTTCCCGCAGTCAATATCGGGTTCACGTTTACAAAATGATGTACACCATAAAAGCGCCGAACAGCGCTGCAAATATACCTGCGAACCGTCCCTGGATGTCGTTCAGATCAACGGCCCAGCTGATGAGCTTTTTAAAGTTTCCCCTGCCAAGAATTAACAGAAAAATCGCCGCAATAATGGATATCCAGCCGATGGCGGCAACCACAAAGGGTATATCGGTATTATCTGCATATTCTATTAACAGATAGCCGATGAGCAGGCGCACGGCAACCGCCACAAAATGCAGCCAGAGCTGTTTTTTGTGTCTGTCGATAAAGTCCAGAATCAGCCTGGGCTCAGCGGCAATGACCAAACCTAAAAACGCAACAGCTACGCCTATCAGGCCAATCAGCAATCTCATATCCGCTCTCCTGTCATGGGAGAAAAGTCAGCAAGGGTCTATGGCCTTTCCGGCCCAGAGACAAGGTTTTACAGCCTTGACGGGTGGCTGTCCGGATCCCCCTCGATATGAGGTTTATCATCATGTGATACACCGTGCTCTTCCGGTCCTTCCTGATCCCAGGAACCCTCTTCGGTCCATGGGTCGTCATCCGGCAATTCTTCGATATAGATTTCTTTGTCCTCATAATCGGGTTGATAGCGAAGATCAAAGTGCGCTGCGCGAATAATGGAAATGCACAACAGCAAAGCGATGATAAGCAAAGGGACGCCCCCGATCACACTGGCTGTTTGCAGGGTATCCAACCCGCCGATGAACATCAGGGTAATGGGCATGACAGACAGGGCAAATGCCCAGAACAGACGGTTCCAGCGCGCCGGCTCTTCATCTATCTCTTTTTGCACCACGGCAGCCAGAATATAGGAAATCGAATCAAAGGTGGTGGCGGTGAAGATCACCGCCAGTATGGTAAAGGCGAGGACCACCAGTTTACTGAGGGCCAGGGTGTGCAGCATGGCGAAAATTGCAGTAGTGGCGCCCTGATTGTTCAGTATGGAAATAACATCTAACTGCCCGGAAAGTTGCAGATAAATACCGTAATTACCCATGATCATGAAAAACAGGAAACAGCCCAGGGTGCCGAAAAAAATCGAGCCGACAACCATGGCTTTGATGGTTCGCCCCTTGGATATACGGGCGATAAACAGCCCCACACTGGGCGCGAATACCAGCCACCAGGCCCAGTAGAATATGGTCCAGTCCTGAGGGAAGTGGGTATCCGGGAACTGCTGAAACTGGGCAAATGGCTCTGTCCAGGTCGCCATTTCGAACAGGTTGCCGATCATTCGGCCCAGTGAATCCAGCCCGGTGTTCAGCATGAAGAGGGTCGGCCCGGTAATAAAAATGAACAGCAAGATGCCGACGGCCAGCCACATGTTGATGTTAGAGAGTAACTGGATGCCTTTTTTCAGACCGGCATAAGCGCTGTAACCGAAAATGGCAGTACAGACAATTAACACGCCAATGCGGGTATAGAGGTTATTGGGCACACCGAGAAGTTCATGGGCGCCCTGGTTAATCAAAGGAGCGGCAAGGCCGAGAGTGGTTGCCCCGCCTCCCAGCATACCGAAGATGAAGAACACATCGATGAGCTTACCCAGCCATCCGCGCGCCCGCTCTTCACCCAGTACCGGCATTAAGGCTTCACTGATTTTCAGGACGCTGTGGTTACGAACATAGTAGAAATAGGCAATCGGCAGCGCAGGAATCAGATAAATAGACCAGGCCAGCGGCCCCCAGTGGAAAATGCCGTAGGTGACTGCCCATTTGGCGGCTTCGTGCGTACCGCCGGGAATGTCGAAAGGCGGGGTCTGATAATAGTAAGCCCATTCAATCATTGACCAGTAAAGAATCGACGCGCCAATACCAGAGCAAAACAGCATCGCAGCCCAGGAGAAGGTCGAAAATTCCGGGTTTTCCTCAGGGGTGCCCAGCTTGATCTGGCCGATATCACTGAAGGTGATGTACACCATAAAAAGAAACGCCCCCAGGCCGAGAATCAGGTAGAGCACGCCAAGCTGATCGGTCACAAAATCTTTGGCGCTCAGTACCCAGGCTGCACCGGCTTCGGGGAAGAAGACTAAAGGTAAGGTCACAGCCAATAGCAGAAACAGGGAACCGAAAAAGGTGGGTTTATCTATGATGTCATTAAATTTGGTGGACGACATCGCGGCCTCCGCACAAAAATGGGTGTGTGATTCGTCCGTGAGCTGGGTTGTATATGAGTCGTATTGTTCATTCTTAGAACATAACGTCCGGAAAACCAATGCCGATCCATAGTGCCGATTACGAGCTTAGTATAGTCAAGCTGTCAAACCGCGTTGATTCAAAGCCGATTCTCGCTGGCTGTGCTTAGCCGTGAGCGACTGGATATAGTGATAGCAATATTTTGGTATCGTTTACACATTCCGTTTGAATTCCCGCGCATTTCTTCTGTCCGCTCGATCAGTCCTCGCTGGGCTCACCTTAGGCTGTCATGATGTTTCTGCACATTTTGTGAGGCTCATCTGGGTGGTTTTTGTTACAAAAATGGAGTGAAAAGGGCAGCTGTGGTCCGTTTTAACCCTTTATAATTCTCTGTGTTCGATGCTTTACTTATTTAAGTTACTGATTTTAAATGCTTTGATTTTATTACTGTCCATGTGTCCTGCTAATCGTCCCATTATGCTGTTTTGATACCTGTCAGAGAGGTTTGTTACATAACGGAGGTTTTATCTGAGTTGAGGAAACGTTTACATTTTTGCTGTTGATCACTTTTTATTAACCTTTGTCAGGTTAGACTCGCCGCTGTTAGGTCGGATAAGCGAAGTGAATCGCATGGCCTCAACCCTACACCCAGTCGTATACCAATAATGAATACAGGACGAGTTTGATGAAAAAATTAACCTTGCTAGCAACCCTTTGCGCGGGCGTTACACTCGCTTCATCAGCTACAGCAGGCACCACAGTCGGCGTGACTGTGTATAAATATGACGACAACTTTATGTCGGTTGTGCGCCAGGCGATTGAAAAAGAAGCCAATCAGGACGGTGATACCCGCGTCATGATGAATGACTCACAAAACAGTCAGTCAATGCAGAACGATCAGATCGACATCATGCTGGCAAGGGGCGTTCAGGCGCTAGCGATTAATCTGGTTGACCCGGCGGCAGCACCGGTTGTGATCAGTAAAGCGAAAATGGATGATGTGCCGGTTGTGTTCTACAACAAAGAACCGAGTGCCGCCGTTCTGGCAAGCTATGACAAAGCGTATTATGTTGGCACAGATTCAAAAGAGTCGGGCGTCATTCAGGGCAACCTGATTGCTAAGCAATGGAAAGCGCATCCGGAATGGGACCTGAACAAAGACGGCAAGCTGCAGTTTGTGATGCTGAAAGGCGAACCGGGCCATCCTGATGCAGAAGCCCGTACTACTTATTCGGTGAAGACCATCAACGACAACGGTATCGAAACCCAGCAACTGCACATGGATACAGGTATGTGGGATACCGCGATGGCCAAAGACAAAATGGACGCCTGGATATCGGGTCCGAACGGCAACAAGATTGAAGTTGTGATTGCAAATAATGACGGTATGGCGATGGGCGCCGTGGAATCGCTTAAAGCCGTAGGTAAAAGCCAGCTCCCTGTATTTGGTGTCGACGCACTGGATGAAGCACTGAGTATGATCAAAAAAGGTGAACTGGCCGGTACGGTACTCAATGATGCCCAGAACCAGGCCAAAGCGACGTTTGAACTGGCACGTAACCTTGCCAACGGCCGTTCGGCAACGGAAGGCACCCACTGGAAAGTGGTGAACAAAGTGGTTCGCGTTCCTTACGTCGGTGTTGATGCCAGCACCTTGAAATAACCACGCCTTGTTCCATCCAGGCCTGGAGGGGCATGCTACCGCCTCTCCGGGCTTCCAGCCGCACATTGGTAAGACTGTATGACAATACAAAATGATGAATTCCTGCTGGAGATGTCAGGGATCAGCAAGGAATTTCCCGGCGTAAAAGCCCTGGATAATGTCAATCTCAACGTCCGCCCTCATTCTATTCATGCCTTAATGGGGGAGAACGGGGCCGGGAAATCGACCTTATTGAAGTGCCTGTTTGGTATTTACGAGAAAGATGAAGGTGAGATTGTCTTTCTGGGTAAACCGGTCAATTTCCAGTCATCGAAAGAAGCGCTGGAATCTGGCGTTTCTATGGTTCATCAGGAATTAAACCAGGTCCTGCAACGCACAGTGATGGATAATATCTGGTTAGGCAGGTACCCCAAAAAAGGACTGTTTGTTGACCAGAATAAAATGTATGAAGAAACCAAGCGTGTTTTTGAAGAATTAGATATTGATATCGATCCGAAAGTAAAAGTCTCGACACTTTCCGTCTCTCAAATGCAAATGGTCGAGATTGCCAAAGCGTTTTCATATAATGCCAAAATCGTGATTATGGATGAACCGACTTCTTCTCTGACTGAAAAAGAAGTAAACCATCTGTTTACGATTATTAATAAGCTGAAAAACAAAGGCTGCGGCATTATTTATATTTCACACAAAATGGAAGAGATCTTTTCGATTTGTGACGAAATTACGATATTGCGAGACGGACAATGGATTGATACCCGACCGCTGGAAGGCCTGAACATGGATGACATCATCAGCATGATGGTCGGCCGTGAACTGACGCAGCGCTTTCCTGAAAAAGATAACACACCGAAAGAACCCATTCTGGCAGTGAAAAACCTCACAGCACTGAATCAGCCTTCGATCAAAGACGTCAGTTTTGAGTTACGCAAAGGCGAAGTGCTTGGCATAGCTGGTCTTGTGGGGTCTAAGCGGACAGATGTGGTTGAAACCTTGTTTGGTATTCGTGAGCGCAGTGACGGCGAAATCCTGCTGCACGGCAGGTCTGTGGCTAACCGTGACGCGCATGAAGCCATTAAAAACGGCTTTGCCCTGGTGACAGAAGAGCGTCGCTCAACCGGGATATACGCTAACCTCGATATCCGATTTAATGCTTTGATTGCCAACCTGGACGATTATAAGCAAAGCACAGGTTTACTCAGCAATAAAAAAATGTCGAGTGATACTCAGTGGGTCATTGACTCGATGCGGGTAAAAACGCCTTCACATAAAACCACCATAGGTTCTTTATCAGGGGGCAATCAGCAAAAAGTCATTATCGGGCGCTGGTTATTAACCGGACCTGAAATACTGATGCTGGATGAACCCACTCGCGGCATTGATGTTGGCGCCAAATTTGAAATTTATCAGCTGATATTAGAACTGGCGAAAAAAGATAAAGGCATCATTATTATTTCGTCTGAAATGCCTGAGTTGCTAGGAATAACAGATCGTATTCTGGTGATGAGTAATGGTCGTGCCGCAGGTATTGTCGAGACCAGAAATACGACACAAAGTGAAATTCTCAGCCTTGCTTCCCGCTATCTGTAAGGGTTATTAACATGGAAACATTAAAAAAATTAAGCATGATGCGCTACCTTAAAGCCGGCGGTATTTATGCAGTGCTTTTTATTCTGCTCGCTATCATAGTGATTCAGGAACCGTCTTTTTTAAGTTTGAGAAACTTAAGTAATATTCTTACCCAGTCGTCCGTTCGTATCATCATTGCACTGGGTGTGGCTGGCCTGATTATTACTCAGGGCACAGACTTGTCAGCCGGCCGCCAGGTGGGACTGGCAGCGGTGCTGTCTGCGACTTTGCTGCAGGCATCAGATAACGTCAACAAAGTTTTCCCGGATCTGGGTCAGATCCCTATCGTTGCTGTCATTATTGCGGTTTGTGCCGTCGGCGCCCTGATAGGTTTGGTGAACGGCTTCATCGTGGCCTATATGCGGGTAACGCCGTTTATTGCCACGCTGGGTACTATGATCATCGTATACGGGGTTAACTCGCTGTATTTTGACTCAGTGGGAGCCTCGCCAATCGCCGGTTTTGACCCGCGCTTCTCAGAGTTTGCACAGGGATTCATCAGGCTGGGCAGCTTCAGGCTCTCTTACCTGACCTTCTACGCCATTATTGCCATTGGCCTGGTGTGGGTGCTGTGGAACAAGACGGTGTTCGGCAAGAATATTTTCGCCATTGGCGGCAACCCGGAAGCGGCGAAAGTCTCGGGTGTGAATGTGCCGGTAACGCTGCTGAAGATTTACGCGCTGTCTGGTGTGTTTTACGCCTTCGGCGGCATGCTGGAAGCGGGGCGTATCGGCTCTGCAACCAACAACCTGGGCTTCATGTATGAGCTGGATGCCATCGCGGCCTGTGTGGTTGGCGGAGTGTCCTTCGCCGGTGGCGTCGGCAGTGTGATCGGTGTGGTAACCGGGGTGCTGATTTTTACCATCATCAATTACGGTATGACCTATATTGGTGTCAGCCCTTACTGGCAGTACATCATTAAAGGCGGCATCATCATCTTTGCGGTCGCCCTCGACTCAATGAAGTACGCCAACAAGAAATAAGCGAACCCTATGCAGACAGCTCATCAGTCTTTTTATCCTGGTGTCGCTGTCTGCGTGCATTGTTAACGAATCGGAAAATGCCGAGGACACTCCATGCTGTCTTTTTCTGAGATTCTGGCGCGCCGCGACTGGGAAAACCCGCATTCGGTTCAGAGAAACCGTATCCAGGCGCACAGCCCATTATTCAGCTATGCGTCTGAAACCGACGCTTTGCACCAAGGCGACAGTAATCGCCGCTATCTCAATGGTGACTGGGCGTTTTGCCTGTACGATAAACCCGAGTCAGTCCCTGCTGATTTTCCCGGCTCCGCTTTCGATCAGTCTGGCTGGACGACGATTCCTGTGCCGTCCAACTGGCAGCTGGAAGGGCATGACAGACCCATCTACACCAATATCAAATACCCTTTTGCGCTGAATCCACCTTTTGTCCCGTCAGATAATCCGACGGGCTGTTATCGTCGTCAGTTTCACATTAATGATGTCCAGTTATCCCAGCGTACCCGGATTGTTTTTGATGGGGTCAATTCCGCTTTCCATCTGTGGTGTAACGGCCATTGGGTCGGTTACTCCCAGGACAGTCGATTACCTGCCGAATTTGATCTGAACCCGTACCTGCAGCAAGGCGATAATCTCCTTGCGGTCATGGTGATGCGCTGGAGTGACGGCAGTTATCTGGAAGATCAGGATATGTGGTGGCTGAGCGGGATCTTTCGCGATGTTTACCTGCTGACCAAACCGGCACTGGCTATTGAAGATGTTTTCATTACACCGACTCTGGATGCCTGTTACCGGGACGGCCGGCTGGATATCGTCACCCGGCTGTCGAAACCGGGGGACTATCAGTTGGCGGCGCAGCTGTTTTACTGTGGTGAACCCGTTACTGAAAGTCTTTTAGCCAGGCCCAACGACCGCGTGATCGATGAAAAAGGTAGCTGGAACGACAGGGTCTACCATCAGCTAAGTGTGGCAGCGCCACAGCCGTGGAGTGCGGAATCACCGCATCTGTACCGCTGTGTGCTCACGTTGCTGGATGCCGGCGGGCAGGTACTGGATGTTGAAGCTTATCATGTCGGATTCCGGCAGGTTGAAATCCGGCACGGACAACTTTGCCTGAACGGTCAACCCTTGCTGATCCGCGGAGTGAACCGTCATGAGCACCATCCGGAACGCGGACATGCCGTGACCGAGGCTGACATGATTGAAGATATCCGCCTGCTCAAACAGGCCAATTTCAATGCGGTCCGCACGGCGCACTATCCCAATCACCCTCGCTGGTATGAATTGTGCGACGAATACGGACTGTACGTGTGCGATGAAGCCAATATCGAAACGCACGGCATGTTTCCTATGGGGCGGCTGGCGAATGACACTGACTGGCAGTCTGCACTGATGGCGCGCTATACGGGCATGGTTGAGCGGGACAAAAATCACCCTTGCATTATTGTGTGGTCCCTGGGCAATGAGTCCGGATACGGCAGCAGCCATAGTGCTATGTATGCCTGGTCAAAAGACAGGGATCCCTCTCGTCCGGTTCAGTATGAAGGGGGCGGGGCTGATACGGCCGCGACAGATATTATTTGTCCTATGTACGCCAGGGTCGATGAGGATCAGCCGTTCGAGGCCGTACCCAAATGGGCGATAAAAAAATGGCTGTCGTTACCGGGTGAGCAACGCCCGTTAATCCTGTGTGAATATGCACATGCCATGGGAAACAGCCTCGGAGGCTTCGCCGATTACTGGCAGGCGTTCCGTCAGTACCCGCGTCTTCAGGGCGGTTTTGTCTGGGACTGGGTTGATCAGGGTATCAGCCAGTTTGATGACAATGACCGTCATTTCTGGGCATATGGCGGCGATTTCGGTGATCAGCCCAATGATCGTCAGTTCTGTATCAATGGGCTGATGTTTCCGGACCGGACACCGCATCCGGCTTATTATGAAGCCAGACACTGCCAGCAGTATATTCAGGTACAGCTCACTGACACAGAACACAGCGAGCGTGGCATTCGCTGTCAGGTGTCAATCACCAGCGAATGGCTGTTTCGTGCCACAGACAACGAAACCTGTTTGTGGACGCTGAAAGAAGACGGAAAGCCTGTGGCAAGCCAGAAGCAGGCTTTGCTGCTGGGGCCGGGTGAGACGGCCGCTTACGGGGTGTATTTTGACTACAGTTGTCAGGCTGGCAAGCTGTATCACCTCGATCTGGATCTGGTGCTGACACAAGATTGCCGCTGGGCGGAATCAGGGACAGTCATAGCGACCGAGCAGTTCTGTGTGGCCAATCCGCTTGCGCAGTTACCCGCGATCCCTGCCGAACGCTCACTCGGCACATTCCGATCGGTTCTCCAGTCTGACAACGCCATTTCAGTCTCCGGACAGGACTTCAGCCTGAACTGGGATCGCCGGACAGGTTTGCTCACCCACTGGTTAGCAAAGGGCAGGGCAAAACTATCCGCACCGATGACAGACAACTTTTTCCGCGCCCCGCTAGACAACGATATTGGTACCAGCGAAGCCGATAACATTGATCCCCGGGCCTATGTCAGCCGCTGGGCCAGCGTAGGGATTGGCCACTGGGAAAGGCGATGTGTTCGCTGCGAGGCCAGCCAGGTATTTCCCCTTAACAGCCAGACCCCCGCGACCATCAAAGTCGAATCGGATTTTGAATACTTTTACGGCGAAAAGCGGGTGGCCGTGACGCACTGGCAATACACCCTGGATACCGAAGGCAAGATGTCGGTTGATATTCATGTCAAACCGGCGCCGCATTTGCCCCCGTTACCCCGGGTGGGCATGGCATTCACTCTGGATGGTTTTATTGTTGAGCAGACCGGTCTGACTGCCGGCATTGTCTGGCAAGGTCTGGGGCCGTTTGAAAATTATCCGGACAGATCTGAAGCGGCGCGCTTTGGCGAATATGAGGCTGGAATCGACGATCTGCATACGCCTTATATCTTTCCGTCAGAAAATGGTCTGCGCTGTCAGACGCGTATGTTGTCGGTAGGAGAGTTAGTCATCCGTGGCGATTTTCACTTCAGCATCAGCCGTTATCCGGCTCATATGCTGGCTCATGCTAAGCATGATCACCAGCTCAGAGCCGATGGTCAGTGGTATGTACAGCTTGATCATCAGCACATGGGCGTGGGGGGCGACGACTCCTGGAGCCCGAGTGTGAAGGCGGATTATCTGCTCACACAGCCAGAATACCGCTACCAGCTTCGTTTTTCTTCTCAGGGAGAACAGTCCTGATAGGGGAACTTTTTGATAGACGTTTACATAGAGTTCATTTCGGTTATTACACGTCTTTCTAAGCTTTAATCTGAACATGAACTGTGATTTGTAATTAATTTTGTAAACGTTTCCACTGTGTGAGAAAGGTAACAGTCTCCCTGAGCAGCGGATTGCTACACTGCTGCTCATTGTAGGTAATCACGATAAGTAAGGCATTCAGTCACTATGTTTACAGACGTATTTGATGCAAGCGAACATCCTCACCGGCGTTTGAACCCGCTGACCGGTCAGTGGGTGCTGGTGTCGCCCCACCGGGCGAAAAGGCCCTGGCAGGGCGCAGATGAATCGCCAGCGGCGGCACCGGAGCAGCCTTACGACAGCGAGTGCTTCTTGTGTGCAGGCAATACCCGGGTGTCGGGCGATGTAAACCCGGCCTATACCGGGACTTATGTCTTCAACAATGATCATGCTGCGTTAATGCCAGACACGCCGTCTGCCAGCAGCCAAGGAACCAGCAGCGAAGGAAGCAGCCTGTTTCAGTTTGAATCCGTTCAGGGCTTGAGCCGGGTGGTGTGTTTCTCGCCGGACCACAGTAAAACGCTGCCTGAATTACCCTTGTCGGCCATTACCGGGCTAGTGAATACCTGGGACAGTCAGATCGAAGAGCTAGGTCAGCGCTTTCTCTGGGTACAGGCTTTTGAAAACAAGGGCGCCATCATGGGCTGTTCGCAGCCTCACCCGCACGGGCAAATCTGGGCCAACAGCTTTCTGCCCAACGAAGTGGCGGTGAAAGATCAGCATCAGCGTGACTATTTCCAGCGGCACGGCAGGCCGTTGCTGGTGGATTACGTCCGATCGGAACTGGCCGATGGCAGCAGAACTGTGGTTGAGACTGAGCACTGGTTGGCGGTCGTCCCTTATTGGGCCGCCTGGCCGTTTGAAACCCTGCTGCTGCCGAAAACTCACATTCGTCGCATGCGTGAACTTTCTGCTGAACAGCGGGAAGATCTGGCACTGGCGCTGAAAAAGCTCACCAGCCGCTATGACAACCTGTTTCAGTGTCCATTCCCATATTCGATGGGATGGCATTTCGCCCCTTTCTTTGAGCACAGCGACACTGACAGTAATGATCTGGACCACTGGCAATTGCACGCCTTGTTTTACCCGCCATTGTTACGCTCAGCGAGTGTAAAGAAATTCATGGTTGGCTACGAAATGCTGGCCGAAAGCCAGCGCGACTTAACACCCGAACAGGCCGCAGAAAGACTGCGGGCTGTCAGCGATGTGCACTATCGCGAACAAAACACCAGTAAGGAAAAGCAGTAATGACGACAAACAGCCGGGAAGAACAGCTAGCCAGCAGCCTTGTCACCGCCTTTGCTGAGGGGTTTGGTTATGGGCCGTCACACCTGATCCAGGCACCGGGACGCGTGAATCTGATCGGGGAGCACACAGATTACAACGATGGCTTTGTCCTGCCGTGTGCCATTGATTATCAGACCATGGTGGCTGCCGCCCGACGTGACGATCAGTGTGTCAGGGTGATGGCCATCGACTATCAGGGCGAGCTCAATACGTTCGATCTTTCCCTGCCATTGGCGTTTGATAAAGACTGCCTGTGGGTCAATTACGTTCGTGGCGTGATTGACTGTTTGCAGTCACGAGGCTGTCAACTGGGCGGTATTGATATTGCAGTCAGCGGTAACGTGCCTCAGGGGGCAGGGCTGAGTTCATCCGCGGCGCTGGAAGTGGTCATAGGGCAAACTTTTAACACCTTGTTCGGTTTGTCACTGACACAGCAGGAGATCGCGTTAATCGGTCAGCAGGCTGAGAACCAGTTTGTCGGGTGCAATTGCGGCATCATGGATCAGCTGATTTCTGCCGAAGGTGAAGCCGGACACGCGCTGCTAATCGACTGCCGCTCTTTAGACACCAAAGCCGTTTCTCTGCCGCCTGAATTGTCGGTGGTGATCATCAACAGCAACAAAAAGCGCGGCTTAGTCGGCAGTGAATACAATACCCGACGTCAGCAATGCGAAGCGGCTGCCCATGCCTTTGGCGTTAAAGCCTTACGGGATGTGGACATAGCAAGCTTTCTCAGCAAAGCGGATCAGCTCGATCCGGTGGTTGCCCGCCGGGCCAGACATATCATCACTGAAAATGCGCGTACCCTGCGTGCGGCTGAAGCTTTAGCGCAGGGCGATCTGGCAACGCTCGGCCAGCTGATGGCGGCCTCTCATCAGTCTATGCGGGATGATTTTGAAATCACAGTACCGGAAATCGACACCCTGGTGGACATTGTGAAAGCGGCAATCGGCGAGCGGGGCGGTGTGCGCATGACAGGCGGCGGTTTTGGCGGATGCGTGGTCGCGCTGGTGCCTGCGGAACTGGTCGCCTCAGTACAGCAGGCGGTTGAGAGCCAGTACCAAAACGCAACCGGTCTGAAGGCCAGCATCTATGTCTGCCAGCCGATGGCAGGTGCTGGTGTCCTGAAAAGTGCCTCGCTGCAGCAGGATGTACTCAATGCTCAGTGATGACTATCTACAGCAACTGACTGCCAGCCTGACCTCAGATGCCGCCTGCGACGGTCAACCGGCTCGGGTGTTCACCTTATCCAATGGCAATGGCATGACAGCGACTTTCATGGACATAGGAGCAACCTGGCTAAGTTGCACCTTGCCGCTGCGTTGCGGTCGGCGTGAAGTGCTGCTGGGCTGCCGCACTCAGGCCGATTACCAGCGTCAGACAGCGTATCTCGGCGCTACGGTGGGACGCTTTGCGAACCGGATCGGCAACAGCCGGTTCAGCCGTAATGGCAAAATATTCAGTCTGTCGGCGAATGAAACAACGCACTGCCTGCACGGCGGCCCGCACGGATTTGATAAGCAGCGCTGGAAGGCAGATCAATGTTCTGATTCTTCGATACGTTTCAGTTTGTCATCCCCGGCTGGCGATCAGGGCTTCCCCGGTCATTTGACTCTGTCCGTGACGGTGTCACTCAGTGAATCTAATCAGGTGATCTTTGACTACCTGGCACAAGCGGATGAAGACACGCCGGTGAATCTCACCAATCATGCTTATTTTAATCTGTCCGGGGCCGAGTCCGGTTCTGATTGCCTGGATCACCGTCTCACCGTCAATGCACAACGCTATGCCGTGACAGATTCGGATAGGATTCCGACCGGTGAACTGCGCGCGGTCGCCGGAACCGGATTCGATTTTGGCATGGGTAAGCCTGTTCGCCAGGATTTGCTGCTGGATGCGGATCAGCAACTGGCAGGCGGTTATGACCATGCCTTTGTGCTCAATGAGGAAGCCATCGGCTCGGGCACAGCCGTTGAACTGATCTCGGGAGATGAACGGGTATCAATGACAGTGATGACCACTAAGCCCGCAGTTCAGATTTATACCGGCAATGCGCTGGCAGGCACACCCGGACGTGATGGCTGTTATCAACCGCATCAGGGCATTGCGATTGAAACCCAATATTTGCCGGACTCTCCCAATCACCCGGAATGGCACTTTAGTGATTCCTGGCTGATTGCGGGGGACAGTTATCAGCACACGACCTGTTATCAGTTTGATTTTGAGTAGAGGTATGTCCGGCTTTACCGCCGGTTGGTGATTGCTTCGGGGGTAGATGAAATCACATCAGCGAGTGTGCGGATTGCCACTCGCTTTTTTTCAGTCTGTTGCTTTTTTCATTTCTTCCTTGTTTCAGTCCGTCCCTGTTCATTCCGTTCTTTTTTCAGTCCGACAATGCGCGTACGGATAAGCGACGCACCAGGGTGGGGGCATATAAACGGCTGTCAGGGCTGATAGTTTCATTTTTGGCTAATTTCATCGACAAAATGGCAGCTTGCTCGGCCATGATCTGAATGGGGTAGCGTACGGTTGTTAATTTCGGATGCAGGTATCTTGCCAGCGCGCCATCGTCAAAACCAACGAGCGACATCTCCTCAGGTGTGCGGATGCCATTTTCATCCAGTACTGAGAGCACGCCCGCGGCCATGAAGTCGTTATAGGTGACAATCGCTGTAATTGGCAGGTTTTTCGCGAGCAGGTTAATGGCTGCGCTTTCACCGCCTTCACCATCCGGTGAACCAAACTCAATATAACTTTCACGAAGTGGAATGCCGTGTTCTTCCAGTGCTTTTTCGTATCCGTTTCTGCGCTGCTCTTTGTCTTCAATATCATGGTTTGAACTGACATAACCAATATGCTGGTGGCCGTGCGAAATAAGAAACTTGGTGGCCAGATAGGTGCCGCGTTCGTTATCAAGGGCGATGCAACGGTTGGCAATCTCAGGAATAAATCGGTTGATCAGCACCATGCTGGGGACTTCGCGCGCAAATTCGATTAATTCGTCATTGCTGAGTGCTTTACTGTGGATGACGTAGGATTCACACCGGCTGTTGAGCAGCAGTTCTATGGCTTCGCGCTCCTGTTCGGCATTGTGGTATCCGTTACCGATCAGCAGATGTTTCTTTTGCTGTCGGGCAATACCATCAATCGCTTTGACCATAGCGCCAAAGAAGGGATCCGAGACATCACCAGCGAGTACGCCCAAAGTGTTGGTGCTTTGGTTCACCAGCGCTCTGGCGTTGGCGTTGGGCCGGTAACCCAGAGTCCGCATGGCCTGAGTGACAGCATCAACCGCCGTCTGACTGGCTTTGGGCGATTTATTGATAACGCGGGAAACGGTCGCAACAGACACACCCGCGTGCTTTGCGACATCTTTGATCGTTGCCATGGTGACCTCATTCAATATTCCAGCCTATTAAACAACGCGGGTGTAATGGTTTCAATCAAAGAATGCCAGCCAATTGTGACCATGGCATAACTTAATGAATAAAAGAGTATTTATTTAGTGTAACCGTTTACTTTATTTCTGGGATAAGCAGCCGGAATCTATCGCAAGCCGCCAGTCCGGTCAGCCTGCGAAAGAGAGTGGGGGTGAAGAGTGCGGGCGGGATCAATAACGATTGATAGTAATATCAGAAACATAGCCATGCTCGACATGTTGCAGCGCTTTCTTTAGCATGGTGGCGGTTTCTTCAGGCGTCATAAAACTGCTGAGATCCATCTCTTTACCACTGCTGGCCCAGAATTCGGTTGCCATACCGCCAGGATACACCCCGACCAGTTTCATTGGTTTGCCTGTCAATTCCAGCCGGGTTGATTCCACCAGTCCCTTTACGCCCCATTTGGCCGCGCAATAGGTTGATTCGCCGGCTTTTGCCACCTGAGCCGCCGTCGACATAACCATCGCGCAGGTCAGGGGAGTATTACGGTAGCGTTTAACCGCTTCGCGCAGAAAATAGGTTGCAGACAGCAGGTTATTGCTGATCAACTGCGCAATGGCGTCGGGCTCCTGTTTCTCCAGCGAGCCGAAATAGCCACTGCCGGCACAGAAAATCATGGTTTCAGGTGCGGATGGCAGTTTATCGAACAGAGATGACACCGAGCTGGCATCTGAAAGATCGGCAGTCAGGGTACAGATATTGGCCGGCTGACATTGACGGGCGATGTTATGCAAGCGCTCGTCGTTTCGGCCTGTCAGTGTCAGCGTGTGGCCATCGGCGGCATAAGCGGCAGCCAGAGCCGCGCCCAGTCCACTGCTGGCGCCTGTGATCAGAATCATTGTTATCCTCTGCTTTTATCAGGGTTTATTCGGCAAAGTATAGCGACATTTTGGCCGACGGACAGAGTTGGCAGCATGCAGACGGTTATCAATATAGGGTGGGCTATCCTGATAACACAGCGCATCGTAAGCCTCGGCCATAGTGCGAACATCATGGTGCTGCAAAATGTGACGGCGAGGACTGATGCCGGGTTTCTTAAGCAGCGCAGTATGGATTTGGTAAATCAGCGTCCGTTCATCGTCAGTATTGAGCGGGATACCATTTAACGGACAAAGGACATCGCTGCAGGCCCCCATATCGGTTAATGCTGCAGGGATTCCACAGGCTTGCGCTTCAAGCGGGGAAACAGGATAGTCCTCCTGTTCAGAGGTAATGCAGAACAGATCCAGCGCCTGATAAAACTCCGGCATGTTCTCGACGTGCCCCATGAAATGGACACGGTGGCTCAGCGACAGCTTTATTGCCAGCATATGCAGCGCTCGCGCCAGACCGCCTTCACCTGCCAAGGTCAGATGCACATTCTCCGGTAAATGACTCAGGGCATGTATCAATAAATGATGCCGCTTTTCCGGGATCAGCCTGCCTGCTGTGCCTATGATTTTCGCCCCTGTGGGTAATCCCAGCCGGAGCCGGGCCATACTCTGGTTGCCAGGCTGGAATCGCTGAGTATCAACACCGTACGGAATCGTGGTGATATCCCGGCGGCTAAGTGACGTTTGTAACCTGTCATTCATTCTGCCGCCGCTGGTAACCACCACAGGGTGAATACAACTCAGGGCCATTTTCAGCAAACGCGGATGTTTGGGGTCTTCTCGCAGCCAGTTGTCGTGTTCGCTGTGTATTAAGGTGCTGACGCCGGCCAGTCGGGCTGCAATACCAGCCTGATATAAAGCAGCGCTTTGATGGGTATGTACAACACCTGCGTTGTAAGCACGAAACAGTTTGACCAGAGTACGAATCACGCTTGCGGCTGTTTCAGATTCCGCATCAAGGAAGATCAGTTTATCGACGACATGTTTCAGGTAAGGCCACCTGTCAAGTGATTCACTCATCGTCCCTTCCAGACAGACGATAAAGCGCCTTTGCCGCAAGGCAGAGAATTGCTGAATATTCACCGCTGCAATGCCCACCATTCCCGGTGTTAACTGCTTTACAACCTGGATAACAGCATTCATAGCGACCGCCTTACAACACCTGCCTGTACAGGCTGAAGCAAGAGTTATACCAGTAATAATGCGGCTGGTGGCGTCTGTTCGCGGCTGGGGCAGGCAACGAATCGGGTGACATTTGCATTCTGCAAACCAAGTTGGGAATGGCAATTGAGATTGAAATCAATGTGCAATTTATCAATGAAGGAATGACCTTAACCGCATGTCTGTATTTCTTGTCCTGCAGGTGTGTTTTTCTGGTCTAAGCTGGAAAGAGATTTTCCAGGCCCGGTGTGACTGTTGCGTGTTTAAAGCTGTTGAGTCATGGATGGTGCAAGGGCTATGGGACAAGCGCTATGAAACAAGACAGGGTGACATCGCTCTGCCACATTCATTTCAGTTCAGGAGAAAAATACACATGGCTATCATCAGCGTAAACACATCGAATCAAACAGAAATCACGCTCGAGAATGATGCAGAGTCCAGCAGCAAGGTCGCGCTTGCGGCTTTTAATGGCAGGGTATACATGGCTTACCGTGGCTGGGGCAGTTCCAAAAGCCTGTATATATGCTCCACCGCCGACGGGGTCAGCTGGTCTCAGCAAACGGATATTACCGACGATAATGGCGCGAAAACCCAGAACAGCCCTGCGTTGGCGGCATTCAATGGCAGGTTGTATCTGGCTTATCAGGGTTCAGGCTCTGATAGCATTTATATCTGCTCAAGTTCAGATGGCGTCAATTTTGGTGATCAAACAAAAATCACCTCACAGAATGATGCCGAAACCGATTCTCCGCCAACACTTGCTGCGTTTAACGGCCGGCTTTATATGGCATACCGGGGGGAAGATTTATCGAGCAACCTTTACGTTTGTTCATCGGCAAACGGTACCGACTGGGATTCACAGGTCAATGTCAGCGACCAGAATGGCGCATCAAGCACAACGACAGCCGGACCCTCATTAGCCGCTTTCAACGGGAAACTGTTTTTAGGCTGGGAAGGGGCGGGCGGAACCGCTATAAATGGTTCTGCCATTTATGTGTGCTCTTCTTCAGACGGCTTAGAGTGGGGGCCGCAAACCAATCTGGAAGATGCAAACGGTGCAGAAGGCTATGACGGTGTGTCGCTGGCGGCAACCAGTGATACTTTATTTGCGCTCTATCACGGTGCCCACACCGCACAGTTATACGGCTGCGCATTTAATGGCACCACCTGGAGTACCAATCAGATTGATTTTACAGAAATCAATGAAGCGGGATCTCAGTGCGGCCCGGCTCTAGCTGCAACCAATAATACTTTTTATGCTGCATATCCCGGCATAGGGGCTTCGAATGATCTGTGGGATTTCACCTTTACAGTGAACTGGAACAACGCGTAAAGGCCATCTCCAGACAAACAAAAAGCCCGTTCTTTTGAACTAATGCCGTTCGGATAAGCATTAGCGCTTATATCTAAATGGATATTTGGCAGGAACAAAAAGGACTGAACGTGGAAATGTTCGGTCCTTTCTTTTATCTGGCAAAATGAAATTGTAACCCCTTGAACTAGGGACATATACATTTAGAGTTCCCCGCCTTTACTAGGACATCACGGAGAAGCAATAATGAAGAAATCTAGCTACACGGAAACTAAAATCGTCAAGATTTTGAAAGTAGTAGAAGCTGGCAGGCTGGTTAAGGAATTCTGTCGAGAGTACGGTATCTCGGATGCCATGTACTATAACTGAAAAAACAAGTAAGGAGGCATGGAGTCTTCAGGTATCAAGCGCTTAAAAGAGGTTGAAGTCGAAAACCGACGACATAAAATATATGTTCGCTGATCTCAGCCTTGAGTACCGTATTCTGAAAGACATCATAGAAAACGATCGTACAGAACTTCTCGATATGTATGTTTTGAAAACGCTGAGTGAAGTTCGAGAGTTAACCGAAAAATGGATGAAGGAATATAACGATGAACGCCCTCGTGATGCTCTGGATGATCAGACCCCTTGGGAATACTTAGCAAGGCACGAAAGCAGGAAAAACTCTAATTTAGGCTGCCATTAAAGTAGGGACGGTTACAATATAATTTTCATCAAATGTTCAGTTGTGTTCGTAAGCTTACAAAAGAGAATGTTATCAGTTGTCTAGTATACTAGTGAAAACTAGAATGTGAGCTCCGAATTATGGTGACAATCCTATGACTAATATTCTTGCATCAAAGATCGCTTCATTTTCAGCCGAATCCATTTCAAATGCTTTTATCTACATGATTTTGGGGCTTCTGATTATTTCAGTGCTTTTTGCAGTATTTGGGAAAGCAAAACGACTGACTGCAAACACGAGCAATCTACTCACATCTTTGGGAATATTGGGGACCTTTGCAGGCATCGTGGTTGGATTAATGGAGTTTAACCCCAAAGATATCGATGGCAGTATCGAGTCGCTGTTAGCGGGCCTCAAGACGGCATTCTTGACGAGTCTGGTCGGTATGGCTGCGTCAATCATCTATAAAGGGATCTTTGGATTAATCCCAGAGAAAAAGGAGGCTGCGTTGCGGTCTGTAGGTCCAGAGCAGATCTTCCAAGTCATGCAGCAACAGCTTCATACTTCGAATGAATTATTATCTTCTATTCAAGGTGATGAAGATTCGTCTTTAACTTCGCAAATCAAAAACCTTAGAACAGATATCAACGATGCCCACAAAGCTCAGGTTTCCCATCAAGAAAAACAACTTCAGTATTCAGAGCAGTTCCAAACATCTCTATGGAAGAAAATGGATGAGTTTGGCGAACTGTTGTCCAAGTCCGCCACTGAACAAGTCATCAATGCACTCAAAGAGGTCATTGTTGAGTTCAATGAGAAGCTCACTGAGCAATTTGGTGAGAACTTCAAGCGCCTTGATGAGTCAGTGAAAAAGCTTGTTGAGTGGCAGGAGAATTACCGCCACCAACTCGAAGATATGGCAAACAAATATCAACTGGGTGTTGATGCTATTTCCTCAACTGAAAAATCAGTCGCAAGTATCAATGAACGGGCCGAATCCATACCGGCCACGATGGAAAAACTCCATCAAGTCATGGAACTGGGTCATGGTCAGGTTACTGAGCTTGAACACCGCCTCGAAGCATTTAAGGACCTTCGCGACAAAGCTGTTGAAGCAATGCCTCAAATTCGTGAGCAGATGGACAACACCATGTCAGTAATCGGGGACTCAGTAAAAGCAGCGTCTAACCACTACGAATCCATGCTAATTGAGTCTCAAAAAATCATCGACAATTTCGGTACGACAGCTAACCAAAGTGTAGAAACTATGAGAGTGAACCTAGAGGAAGGTGCTTTCAAGGTTTCGACCGAGCTTGAAAACCGCGCCGTAGAAATTGGAGGTAGGCTTGCGGAAGCTTCCAATGATATCACCGGTAATGTGACAACAGCGTCTGGTGCTCTTCAAAACAGCGCCACTTACCTGACAAATAGCTCTGAACAAATTAAACAACAGCTAGAAGACGCATTTACAGAGCTTAATGCAGAAATGCGCGTCATGGTTGCAGATATTAAAGATGATGCCAAACAAACTGGCACGGTAATAAAAGAAGCAAATCAAGAGCTCTTGACTAGTACAAAGGAAATCCAAGCAGAAACCACCAATGCGATCAGTCGGCTCCAAGATCGTCTGGAAACGACATTGGAAGAAGTGTTCCAGGTCCAAGCACAAGCCGTTCGCCGAACGTTCGATAGCCTAGAGGACCAAATTACCGAAGCAGTCGGTAAAACAGGCGGCGCTGTGGAGAAGCAAGTAGAGTTTCTGGACAACCAAATGCAGCAGGAGATTGCGAGAACCATTACTGTAATGGGTGAGGAGCTTGCAACAGTAACTCAGCAATTTACGAGGGACTACCAAAAGTTAGTCAAGGAAATGAACAATGTCATCTCTTCACGCGTGGCGGTGTAAAGCATGGATAAATTGTTTGGAAAGTCAGTAAGCAATAGCGAAGGTGGTGAACACTGGATGTCAGTGTCAGATCTTATGGCTGGTTTGATGATGGTATTCCTGTTTATTTCTGTAGCTCTGATGCGGGATGCGATGAACGAACGCGACAAAATCAAAGAAGTTGCTGTTACTTATGAAAAGACTCAGGAAGCGATATATCTGGCATTGCTTGACGAGTTTGCTACCGACCTGGAGAAATGGGGCGCTGAAATTGATAGAAGCACACTTAGCCTTAATTTTACGGCTCCAGATGTCCTCTTTGCGAATGGCAAAGCGAATTTAGAAGATGAATTTGAAGTCATCCTTGATGATTTCTTTCCTAGATACCTTGAGGTACTAGATCGATTTAAGCCGTCTTTACAGGAAATAAAAATTGAGGGACATACATCAAGCCGCTGGAATCAAGGTTCCTCTGACTATGAAGCTTATTTCAATAACATGAATTTATCCCAGGCTCGTACGCGTGCAGTACTTAGTTACGTCATGGGGCTCGAGCCTGTTCGAGTCGAACACTATAGCTGGGTGAAAGAAAACGTCGCAGCTGTTGGATATTCATCTTCAAAACTCATCAAAAAAGCATCTGGTGAAGAAGATGAAAAACGTTCTCGCAGGGTGTCATTCCGAGTTATCACGAACGCGGAAGAGCAAATCAGAAAAATACTGGGTGCTGAATGAAATTAACAGTGGATTTCTCGTTGCTCAAAGACGCCGTGGAGTTAATGGAGCCTGAGCAAAAGGGGATTATTAGCTCTGACTCCAATGGAAGCAGGCTTAAAGAGCTTGAGAAGCTCGATATAGAACTATCTCAGGGTAAAGATGTTGAGCTCAAAGATGTAGATATTGACTCGGGACTCCTTAGTTACAAAGGACGACAAGTACTGCTTTACATAAAGGATCATGGCACTGCCGTGCAATCGGTCGTAAGCAGACCTGAAACCGGTAATAGGTTCCATGTTGCAGACTGTAGCAAACTTAAGTCTATGAGGTCGGAAGGGCGGTTTGAGAGATATGTGGTCATTAACGATACTTCTGGTGACTTTCCCATTTCGGGCAGCTCGTATTTTCAAGGGCTTGCGGAAGAAGGTATAGCAAAACTTAAGATCTGTAAGTTCTGCTTAGGACAACTGAATTACAAAGGCTATGCAACAGGCCAAATTCGAGAAAAAATTTTCAATGAGTTTGATATGCAGGAGTTTTTCTCCACATACAGTTCACTTTTTCCTCACATGCCATCTAGAAAAGCAGACAAGGCAGAAATAAACTACAGTGAAGATTGGGCAAAAATTTCATCGCACTACAGAGTGGAAAAAGAGTTCGAATGTGAGCAGTGTGGTGTGAATTTACGATCTCAAAGAGGGTTACTTCATGTACACCATATTAATGGCGTTAAGTCGGACAATAAGAAAAGCAACTTAAAAGCGTTATGTATCGACTGTCACAGCAAGCAACCTATGCATGGTCACATAGCATTGACTCACTCTGAGCGCCAACTCATAAACCAAATGCGTAAAGAGCAAGGAATATTGGACGGTTTGGGAGAATGGAAAGAGTTGTTTGATTACTCAGACCCAGGCGTTCATGGCGTGTTACACGCATGTAGAAAAGCTATGCTCAAATTGCCTGTAGTTAATTTTTATGTCCAAGACACTTTTGGTGATATTGCGGCAAGAGTTGAGCTTGCTTGGCCGAAACATAAATTCGGTGTGGCAATTTCACACAATGATATCGAAGACGGCTGCAAATCCGGTTGGCACGTTGTCAGCATCAACGACTTTTTAGAAAACTATAAATCACAAGCCCACAAATTAAGGTACTAATGATATGAGCGTTAAGCTCGATGAAGTCATTTTGAGGATCATCACAGTGAATCATGCGTGGAAGTTGTCTCGAGATGAGTTTGGGAATGATTTTGGGGCGACTAAGTCTTTAAGGCATACAAAGTCTTCACTGCAAGCAACATTGCTCAGGGAATTTCCGGGCGATACGTATTTGATATCGGCTACCGATAACGAGGATCAAGACGAGGAAATGTATAGCGTTCGCCTCAGAAAGGTTTTTGTCATTAATGGCTTAGAAAGGCGTGATGCAGAGCATTTACCCGTTCGGATTGCAGAAGAAATTTTTACAAAACAAGAAATTAATAACTTCCTACAACAATAGGTACTATTCCATATGTTAGATCATTTGGCTTTTATCTCCGGGGATTGGGTGACTGACGCAATCATATCAATTACCACTCTACTGTTCGTCTTTTTCGCAATACGCGAGCTATATGCAGTAAGAAGGGCAAAAAAGCAACTAAAGCAGATAGGCAAAATAAAACCAAACGCTCAATCTAATACAGTCGATGTTAAAAAACTCGGAAAGAACGAGATGGTTTGGGTTACCGATCATCTCGTTTACACCCCCTCCACTGAAGGCTTGGTTGTAGAAACAAAGGGAGATCTATGGCTAAGTAAGTCGCCAATCTCGCAAATGCTGCCCTCCTTTGATAGCTCAAGATACAAACTAATCCCAGCCTTGCTGACAAGTATTGGTATAACAGGCACATTCCTGGGTATCACTTTGGGATTGAGTGAATTTAGCATGGCAGGCGACTCCAAAGCGCTATTGACATCAGCAGCTGAGCTTTTGGAAGGGATGAAAACCGCTTTTTATACTTCTCTCGCTGGCCTTAGTTCCTCTGCGGTCTTTATGGCATTGATGAAGTTTTCATCTAGCTCACTTGCAAAAGCTCAAACACAGCTCATCAACACCCTTTCATCACAGTACTTTGAAGCGAGTCCTATCTACTATCTGAAAAATATATCGAATGAAGGGCAGCGAGAAGTTCTTGAAGCCCAACTCCGTTCTGCGAAAGTTATGGAGTCTATGGGAGAGAAGATGGATGCGACGATGAGCTCCCTTACCCAGTTAGGCTTTTCTTTCAATGGAGATGTTATTGCTCAAAAAATCTCCCATGCTTTAAGCGAATCCATTCAAAACCAAATGACACCAGTCTTGGGTGAAATAAAGAAAGAGCTTGCGACGCTCAAAGAGATTAAAGAACAGTCTCAAAAGGATTTAGTGGCGCTGCTTGTCCGTGAAATGAGAATTGAGTTGATTGAACCAGTAGCTGTTGAACTAAATAAGACCAGTGAAGCCGTTTCAAACAGCAATGAGATTGCGACGCAACTAAATAGCAATATTGAGAAAGTAGTGACGAGCACTTCGCAGACTGTTGCTACCATCAATGAGTTCCAAAAAGAGACGATGACTAAGCTCCAAGCCTTTGCTGAATCACTTAAGGACATCCTCAATAGCTTTAAACAAGATACCCAAGGGGCGATGACAACTATCGCAACAGAAGTGCAAGGTATGCTTCAAAATGCTTCACAAGGAATGGAGCAGCAACGAACTGCTTTTGAAAATAGCGCGCAACGTGCTTCAGGCGCTTTTGTTGAAATGAAAAATTCTCTTGAATCAGCTTTATACGAGCGCCAAAGCGCTGAAAAAGCATTGTTCGAAAATGTCACAGGCCGCATAAACAGCCTACTTTCCGAGATTTCAACCTCATTCGACAACCAAACAACTGTTATCGAGAAGACAGGCCAGGCTGCCACATCTTTGATGAATCAGGCACAAATAGACTTTGAAACATCAGTACAGCAGCGCCGTGAAGAAGAATCAAAGCTATTCAGTGTAATGGAAAGCCGTATCGGAAGTTTGGTCAACAACGCTCAGGCGATTTTTAAAGAGCAAGCAGATGCCATCAAGCTAGTTGGTGATGAGGCGAGTGGTGTCATGCAAACTGCCCGAACTGAACTTCAACTGGGTCTTGGCGATATAGACACTAAAGTTAAGTCTATGTCCGAAACTGTACAACGAGAGCTTGAAGCCTTCCGTCTGCAGTATCAACAGAACCTGACTTCTTACTTCGAACAACAGAACAATATCCTAGAAGGCAGCTTGAGTAAGCAGCGTAATGGGCTTAACGAAGTGGTCGACAATTTCCGTCAAGTTTTTGAAAGCGAATACAAGGCGCGTCACAACCTACTTCAAGAGCTCACTGCACAGTATGAGAAGCTCGAAGCATCAGCGAGAACTATAGAGCGCGTAGCTAAAGCAATTGGCTTAAATGAAGCATCCAAGATGGCAGAGCTTCAAGACGCAGCCCATACGATGAGTCGAGAGATTGCACTGCTTAAGAAAGAGTATGCTCAAGCATCTGCAACATTTGTCGACGTTACTGAAAACTTACCAAAAGCGATGGATGAATACTTCACTCGTGCAAATGAAAGCTTTGAGACCTTCTTTAAGGACTTCGATCAATCGGCAAGCGCTATTCACAATAAGCTTTCACAGGCAGCGGGCTATCTAATTAATTCTCAGGTTCAGCGCCGTGAATTTGAAGCGGATGAGGTGAATGCGTAATGCGTGGTTTTGGCGTAGCCCCAAAGACAGCTGATGCCGAGGAAACCGGTGTTTGGTTATCTGTGGGCGACTTGATGTCCGTACTATTGATGATTTTTGCCTTGTTACTGATAAGTGCATTGGTACAAATTTCTGAAGTTTATGAGGAAAGTAAGAACACCCGCGTTGTCATTATTAAAGGGATAAACGATGCACTCAATGCCGCAGGCATAGAGGTAAAAGCTGACTCAGAGACCGGCGACATTTCAATCACTGACTCTATTTTGTTTGATTTGGATGACTACTCACTGAAGTCTTCGGGCAAAGAGTTTCTGAACAGATTTATCCCAATCTATTCGGATGTGATTTTTCAGTCAGAAGAAACGGCAGAAGAAGTCAGCCGTATCGTTATTGAAGGGCACTCCAGTTCGGAAGGTTCATTTAACCGAAATATGGAACTCAGCGTGATGCGAGCGAACAGTGTGATTGCGTTTATCAACTACATGAAGTTTGAAAACAAGCAACGATTCTTTGAAAAGGTAGTGATCTCAGGAAGAGGACCACTTGAAGCCAATAAGGAAGTTGCTGTCGCATCAGACCGGAAAGTGAAGTTCCGATTCCAATTCAAAGACGACGAGTTCCTGGGGAATTTTTCTGAGGTGCAACAGGTTGAAAAATAGCGGCTACTCATTTTCATTTCCCAAGCTACCCGATGGCAACAGTATTGAGCGACTCTCATTTGATGACTTTTTCGATATGGGACTGGGAAATGTTACTTTGCCTAGCTTCCCACCGAAAAGACTGAGCGAGATGGTTCGCTTAGTGAACGAAGGAAGAAGTGCGGAAATTTCTATTTTCGAGTGGCTGGATGTGATTGAAGACCAAACACAATGGGACGCACTTTCAGATAGTGACAACATTGAAGCCTGTATAGCTGCATGGCGCACTATAGGAACCAACCATGTGTTGGGCGATATTGCGCTTTTTAAAGCAGCTCTATCTATCGATGGAAGAGCGACCAGTATAGTCAACAACCTGATAGAAACGATGGCCGTTGCCAGGACGGCCAAAGGTCTCGGTGAGCTTGTAGCCAGGAAAATTGATTGGTTGTTAGCTCTACAGCAACAAGATTTTGAACAACTTGCTCAGTACTGTTATCAACATCGAATGTCGGTTGCTGAGTCAACCAAGTACCTGCGGCTTCCTCAGGCGATAAGTTATGGGCCGAAAGTAAATAGTCACCTTGTTTTGTGTATCGCTGATGGGCACCTAAGTGAGCAAGATGATGCGTGGCTATATAAAAATTTCCTGTCCATAAAAACAACTAAACAGCAGTTGGACTTCTGCGAAATCTTCATCGCCAAACAGAATCAGTTTAGTTATGGAGAATTGTGTGAGGAGCTCATTGAGTTACGCTGCTTACCCATGAAAGAAGACAGCTTCTGGAATAGGCTCAGCATTGAATCCAAGCAAATACTCAAAAAAAAGTTCAACCTGTCTAACTATTTTGATTTGAAGGCGATTTCTTCTGCGTTGTATTCAGAGCAAGCCGCAGAAGAGCTTGGCTTATCGGAAGATGAAACCCGTCAAATCCGCAGCCGTTCAATGTTCTGGTCGAATTACAGCTCAAGGTTCGAGCGTGTTCGTGTACTTTTGCCTAATTCAAGTTTTCAATTTGTAGCGGAACGCAACAATGGCTTACCTACTTTTGTTGATGATATTGACGAGGCAGGGCAACTTGAAACAGAAATATATATTTTTGAGATCGGAAAGCTCATAGCTGTCGAGTTTTTGCGTGGGGAATTGAGTGAGACCCGCTTTTTTAAGAACGATGACTGGTATGCTCAAAGACTCTTTGAGAGCAAGGCTTTGACAACTAATGACATTCGTTCATTGTCTCAGTTAGAAGTGCACGACCACCTACCGTCTTGGCAATACTTCTGCGAAAAATTACTCCGAACGAAGTTCGGCATTGTTGCAAATGACAACATTCCTTACTTCAAAGGCCTCCCTCCAGGAATAAATGAGTATCAAAAGGAAAGGGGGTTGGTGATTTCCCCAAACCAAGAAATGCTCGAACAACGCAGAAATAAGTTGGAATCTTGGGTTGAACGCTTTTGGGCTAGTGAAGTCGAAACTGGGAAATTTGGTGAGCTTAGCGGGCTTAAAAAGAAAAGCAATTTGTACCTCTCAAAAGCGCTAATGGCAAAACAGCTTGGTAACCAAGATGAATACGATATCTACATCAAAAAGGCGGCAAATCAAGGCAACCCTGAGGCGATGTGGCAATTGGGGTTGTCAATGGTCAAGCAAGGTCAAGGAAACCGTCAAAGAGTGTTAGATGGAGAAAATTGGATCCGCCAAGCGTCTGCGCAAGGACACAAAGAGGCTATAAGTGCTGCTGAGCGTTATCGACTCAAATAAATGCCCAAACCACCCCTTACGTGATCTAAATCGTAGTGTCTGGGAAATTTTACAATTAAACTTTCCCAATTCTCCAATTTTGATAACGTTATGAAGCAGATACTCTTAGCGACGACTGGCGCGAATCCACAAGTACTGACTGAAACGCTTTACGCTATGACTTTCAAAATTCCGTTCTGTTTTTCTACCAATGGACGCGAATATCGCGCAGCCATGAAAACCAAGAGTGGCATTTGGTACCGTGACGTTCGCCGCCCCCAGAATATGCCCAAGGCACTTCCAGAATGGCACAGCCCTGAAGAGTTGATGGAAATGTTGGGGCGGGACAACCAGCAATTCAATAAATGGTTCGAACAACACCCAGGCATGAGCGAGCTTGGTCTTTGTTACTATCATGAAGAAGCTGTTCAAGAATTTGAGAAAGCCATCATCAAGGGGCAGCAAGATATCCTGCTGGCAATGGCAATGGCAACGGGTACAGGTAAGATCCGTACCGCAATCGTTTTAATGTATCGCCTTGTCCAGTCACAACGATTCAAACTCGCTAAAGCCTTCCGTGGTGAACTGGTGCCGCAAGACCCAAGCGACGAACCTGCCGACAAACTGTTGGAGCGCATCGCGGCAGCCCGCATTGAGGCCGAAGCCTTAGCCAAAGCCGCGAAAAAGGCAGGGTGGAAGAAGCTAACGGCGTTACACTGTCCATTATTTAGCACGCCTGCGGGCGTGCTTTTTTCTAGGGATTTGCATGGAACTTAAATCGATTTTAGCGCTGCGTGAAACTTCAGCGTATTGCCAACAACTGCAACAGCACGACAAAAATTACGAAAACAGAATGTTGATGCTAGATAAAGCACAAGCTGCTTTTCAAGCGGAGACAAAACTCAGTGAAATGACCCCGAATGAGCGAAGCCTTTTCTTGGGCGTAACCTCACAAAAGCACCACAGTCATGATATTGATCCTAATCTGTTTGGTGCGCCTGGCGGCAATGGCGAGGTCGGCAGAATTATCGCCTCCCAGTTTCACCATTTAGATGATTTTTTTGCAGCGATACCGCGAAAAGGCGAAATTACTGAACAGCAGTATATGCATTTAGTTGAACTTTTCCGGACAGGCGTTAAAGCGTCAGGCGGAAACAAGTATCCGTTTGTCTTTTTCACCCGCATCTTAACCGTGAGTCGCCCCGACTACTTTGTGTCTGCTGCCGCTGATGCATTAAAGCCGTTATGCAAAGCGCTTGGATTAAAGCAAGTGAAGGACACGGCGCAATACTGGCGCGAGCTATTGACCGCGTTACATGCGCTCGCGCTGTTTCGCGATGGCCTCGGCTCGCCAAGCAATCCGCTACTTGCCTTGATAGATGGCATTGTCTGGATTGATAGCCAGAACACCACAGAACAAGGCGTGAATGAAAATACCAACAGCTATTCAGTGCAAGGGAAAAATAGCATGGCACCCGAAGTCCAAATCCCTCTCAACCAAATCCTTTATGGCCCTCCAGGAACTGGCAAAACATATCACTCTATAGAAGCGGCAGTGAGAGCGGCTGAACCAGCGTATGTATGGGAAAGCAGAGAAGAACTTAAGGCTAAATACGATGCGCTGGTGGATGCCAAACGTATTCGCTTTGTTACTTTCCATCAAAGTTACGGCTATGAAGACTTCGTAGAGGGCTTAATTGCTGAAACTACCGAAGATAAGCAAGTGACTTATCGAATTAAGGATGGCATTTTTAAGCAGATATGCAATGACGCGACTGTTTCGAAAATGCACGTTGATCCTACAGTAGAGAGTAATGGCCGCGTTTGGAAGCTTTCTATTGAAGGTGCACATAAGAATGCGACGAAGACGTATTGCCTTGAGCATAACTTAGGGGCTATCGGTTGGGGCGATACTGGCGATCTCTCGAAAGAAGAGCGAAACGATTATTTCAAGACCCAAGGGACTAATAACCAAAACTCATTGACCTATTTCTGTAACGAAATGACTATTGGTGATTTGGTCTTGTGCATCGATAGTAAAACCTCCATTGAAGCAGTAGGTGTTGTAATAGGTGATTATCAATATGTCGAAGATGGCTTACCGGGCCGAAGGGACTACTGTCATCAACTGCCTATCAAGTGGTTAGCCAAAGGCTTTTCGGTTGATTTCAAATCGCTCAATGACAACAAGCAATTCAGTTTGCCAACCTGCTATCCACTTGGACGTTTGTCCGTAGGCGATGTACTAAGTCACTTAAAGTCGCACGATGTTCACATTGGCGAAAAAAAGGAAACGTCAGTTAAAGGAGATAACCAAAACTACGTTTTGGTTATCGATGAAATCAACCGAGGTAATATCTCTAAGATTTTTGGAGAGCTCATTACATTAATCGAAGACTCTAAACGAGGTGGCAGGGTTGAGAATATTTCGTTGACGCTGCCTTACTCTAACAAACCCTTCGCGGTACCAGAGAACCTCTACATTATCGGCACCATGAACACCGCCGACCGCTCACTGGCGATGATGGACACCGCACTGCGCCGCCGTTTTGATTTTGTCGAAATGATGCCGGAACCAAGCGTTTTAAGCGGCGCTGTGGTAAAGGGGATTGATCTTGAAACTCTGCTGAAAACCTTGAACGAGCGTATAGAGATCCTTTACGACCGTGAACATACCCTCGGACATGCGTTCTTTATGCCGGTAAAAACCTTGTTGGATGAAGACAAGGAAGAAGAGGCTTTTGCCAAGTTGGTGAGCGTATTCCAGAACAAAGTTGTGCCTTTGCTCCAAGAATACTTTTTTGAGGATTGGCAGAAAATCCGACTGGTACTTGGCGATAACCTGCGTGAAGGGCACTTGCAGCTTATTCGAACTCAAGCGTTTGAAAACAATGACCTTGATGCGCTGTTTGGTAAAAACCATAACTTGAGCTCTTACGGTGAGGTATTCATACAATACTCGCTGAAAAAGTTTGACGAATCAGTTTGGCAAAATGCCGAGGTTTATCGCCGCATGTATGCACATCCGTCTATAGACGAAGAGATTGTGATTGCTCAAGGTGAAACAAGCACTGAGGTTAATTAATCCATGTCAGTGACGCCACCTATTGTGTTTGAGTTCGGTTATCTCTGTTCTGATAGGGATGATGGTGAAGCTCAGGGATACACTGTTATCCCTGACGCTGATTTCTCTTATTTAGAGAAGCGCTGCTTGACAGAGGATAACTCAGGCTTTAACCAGCTTATGCAGCCTCGTATCAAGCGTGGCTGCAGGTTACTCCAAGTGCAAAACTTTGTCGGGGTAATTTTCTTACCCTCTGGTAATCATATTGAGGTTTTACCTAAAACCGGATTTGCCCCTGAAACAGGGGAGGCGACATACCCAGAAGCCCGATCAACGCTGCTCATCATGCTGCAAGCCTTGGGTGAATTTCGCCATATTCAGTTGGATAACGCTGGACTTAAATCGCTAAAAATGCCGCTTCTTGAGGTGTTTATTTCCCAGTTTTTAGCATGTGTGAATCACATCGTGAAACGAGGCCTGAAGCGAGATTATTTGGGTCAGGAAGACAACCTGCTGGTCAAGAAAGGCAAGCTCAATATGGCGGGTCAGCTTCGTCACAACAGTGTGGCGAAGCACCGGTTTTACTGTGAATTTGATGAATATGTTGAAAATAGGCCCGTTAACCGCCTGTTGAAAACCGCCATGATCACGGTGTACGGATATTGCAGAAACCACAGCAATCAGAAGTTGCTAAGGGAACTGCTATTTGCCTTCGATGCGGTGCCCAAAAGTCACAACATCAAACAGGATTTTGATAGCGTAAATATTGACCGTGGTATGCAGCACTACAAACCGGCGTTGGCGTGGGCGAAACTTATTCTGGGTGGTTCATCGCCGATCAGCATGAAAGGGGATGCGGACGCCCCTTCGCTCCTGTTTCCAATGGAATCTGTGTTTGAAGCATTTGTGGCGAAAACCCTTCGAAACCAGCTTCAAAACGGCTTTTCGTTGCAGACTCAAGCCTGTGCAGAAAAGCTGGTGACTCATCATTTCGAATCTGACAAGCATCGTGATCTCTTCACACTGAAACCCGATTTGATGATTGAAAAGGACGGTACGCCAACCTGCGTGCTCGACACCAAGTGGAAGCGCATCAACCCGGAAAGTACCGATAAATTTGATTTATCCCAGGCAGATTTTTATCAGATGTTTGCATACGGGCAAAAATATCTGAAAGGGAAGGGCAAGCTTGTTCTGATATACCCGAAAACGGATAAATTTACGTCTCCGATACAAGGGCACTTTGAGTTCACCAAAGATCTTAAACTTTGGGTAGTGCCTTTTTCTGTTGACAGAAACGGCAGCAGTAAACTTGTTCTTCCAGAAGTATCCTGTCTGTCCCAAGAATTTTTCTGTACTCCCGCTTTTGCCTCTCCCCCTGCCGCCTAGTGGCGCAGCAACACTCTATAACTAAAGTGCTTTCGCTTTTTGCAATCGAACGGAAGCGCTTTCCGTTTATTGAGTGAGGTCTAATTAATTGTTCGCAACACGCGGTAATATTTTTGGTTTACTGCCAAATGTTTTTGGCTAATGGATGGAACGTAAGCTTACAAAAGCTACTTGGCGGAAGACTCATGGTAGCTTCAAGTATCTGGGAAATGCCCATTAATAGTGGTGTAACTCAAATCTGGATCAACTAATCACTCAGGTAAATATGAATACTCCACAATTAAATTCCGTGTTTGATAGAGAGAATCAAGAACATCACAAAACGTGGCTTCTGCAATTTCAGAAAAGCCGAGCGGGTATATCCCTTGGCTCGCCGCTTTATCGTTACCACTTGTCGCTCAATGAATACCTCACACTAAAAGATATACTGTCGAAAAGCTTTGAGGTGGTGAATAAAACGGTATTTTCTCCTGAGTGGTGTGGCGCGTTCGTACTCTATTGCTCTGAGTGGTTTCGCCGGGAATACAACCTTGAGTGGAGTTGGAACGCTATTCACGATTCTTTGAAATTTGAATTATCTCCGCAACAAAGGTCAGTGGTTGTATCCCGTGGGTTGAAGTTATGGGGACGATCTGTTTCTCGATATGAGAACTCGCAGGGGAATAATTATTTAGGTTCTGTTTTTCGTGAAGGTGGTTTGCCGACAAAGCTGTTATCTCATGATGACAACGGTTACCAATACTCTTTTTCTAAAATATTCACTAGGTACAGTGAAGCAAAAGAGTTGGGGCACCATACAGTTCGTCAACTCATTCAATCTCGCATTCAACGTTTGCCAGAAGCCCTGCAAGGCGAGGACTCTGTTGAGCTGTTCGCTGATATGCTCGATAAGCTCGACAGTTTGGTCTACCAGTTTGGGTTAGATAGCCAAGCGGCACCGGCAAACTACCTTGATGCGCAGTGTCCGAACTGGCGAACGCAGTTCCCTCTTCCACTTGAAGATGACATTGGCACACGCTTTCTGAACAACTTGTTGGTGATTGCATCTAACGAGGTAAAAAAGAAAGCCAAGAAGGAAGTCAAACTCAGCTGCACGCACTATTTTTCATGGGACAACCAATCCGTACGCACCGAAGTCACCTTACCTCATAAACAACTGTTCATGTTTACACGTGAACAGCTCAGTGTAAGCAGAATTGATTTGGTGGTGTTTGAAGGTGAAAAGTTACTCGCCAATCTAGGTACAGGTTATGCTCAATTTGAAGGCGAGCACTGTCAGGTGGTTATCCGAAAAACTCGCGCCGAAGTGAAGCGGGTAGATGCAAAACAACGTTTGTCTTTGGTGGCCATGCAATCAGGGAAAAAGCTTGCCCAAGTGCCAATTTCTGACAGTGAGTTAGATTGGGATGATGTACCCGTTACTTTGAGCAATCAAGATGATGAATGGCACGTCTTAGGGCAAGCTTCGTTATCAACAAAGAAAGTGCATGTATACATTCTGATGCCGAATGAAGCCAAGGTTGAGTCGGTATCAGGTGAGTTAACGGAAACAGAGCATCGCTTTTGTGGTTTGACTGTTTATCGTTTGTCTGGTGTGTGCCAAATTTCATTGCCGGGTGAAGAGGCTTATCGTATTGCTTCCGGTAGTGACACACCTGAGAGCGTCGGTGTGTCACTTGAAAGCGATGTATTACCATGGCCAACGAAGCCTACTATGGTATTTCGTGGGCTGAGAGCGATTAATCAAGCGATGAACCGCCTGTATGACGACAGCTTAGATATCTGTCTGGATGGAAAAAGGGTATCGCATCTGACTCGGGAAAATTTTCTTGGAAAGCAGCGCCTCACTATCAAAAAATTCGATGGTGAAGTGTTGCTCAGAAAGCAGGTGGGGGTGCTTCCGGCGGATTTTGATATCAGCTTTGAATGCGGTGAAACGCCAAACCAAGGCATGATTATTGTTAAAACTGCCGCACCAAAAGTATGTGCTGTCAAGACTGAAGGTGTGACCCTAGACACTATCGAAAAGTTCGAAAAGCACATTGTATTACACCTTTCGACCAAGGGTTCACCACCGTCAATGGTTCTGGTTGATATTACATTGAATATGCTTGGCGAACCGATCACTTTTATTCTTCCATTCCCCTCAAAAGGTGTGGTCGCATTCGATGCCAATGGTAAGCCTTTAGCACAGAGGTTAACAGTTGATGATTTACTTGGCAGCCGCCTGCTTATGTTTGCGACGAATGGGCGAGTAGCGCGTTATCAAATTGAAGCGGCGAGCAATATTAATGGCGTCAAGCAAACGGATGCCCCTTACTACCGCTGGCAATATGTGGTGAGTGACAAACCTGTAGAAGTGAGCCTTTACGCGCTTAAAACAAGTCTACTGGAGTTGTTGTCGCTGAATAACCACTTGGACAGCATTGTTGATTTAGTCATTACTGGTCCTGGGAAAACACTTCGTTTTTCGGTGAGTCATTACTCATCAGTCATGGATAATGACCAAGATAGAAATGTGGTTTATGCCCGTTCAATCAAAATCGCTGATGCGCAGTCTCTTCGCCCAGCGTTGATGAGGCTTACAGCGCCAGAGCAGGCACCGATTTATCTCGAAAGCCTAACCAGTGAGGGAGTTTCAATAGGGGAGTTTGCATTGCCGGGTTACGTGTCAGAAGGCGGTCCCTGGCTGGTTGTTCCAGCGCCGGATTCTGATGTGCTGTTTCGAGCCAAGTTCATTCCATGCCTGGGTGAGCAAATCAATGACGGTGATGTGAAAACCTTACAAAAGGCGTCTCGCCTTTTCCACCCTGCATTCAACCCCAATGTGATTGCCGATGTGTTCCAACAGATGAAAACGGATTGGACGCACAGTGGTTGGCAGTACTTGCGTGACACATACAAAAATTATGGACATCTGCCACTTTCAACGTTTGAAGTTTTCAAATACTTGGTGAGAGATACCAAGGCGTTGGCTGTTGCATTATTTCAGTTTGAATTGAACCCAGAACTGATCGCTAGGTTGGAAAGTGAGTTGCCTGTGTTTTGGCAGTTTGTGCCACTAGCTGATTGGCAGCATGCGATTCAGCTTCAAAGAGCAATGTTGCAAGGTATGCGCTTGCCATCCGAAACCGTAGATGAGTTGATGGCTAAACAAATCACGAAGTTGGTTGACGCCATTCCTGCTTTGTCAGATGAAGTGGTTACTTTCTTAGGAACAGGCAAATTACCTCAAATTTGTCCTAGCGCTTTGATGGAGATTCTTGTTCACAATGAGTGGTACCAAGACTTGTTGCGCCAGAATGCGGAAAACACCAGCTGGCCAACCGAGTTTGGCGCTTATCTGAAACGTTGGTGTACACAGTCTGGTTTAATGCCGTTTGAAATAAAAACCAATGCAGGGTTCCATGATGGCGTTGTTTACTTGCCTGTCTATGCTGCTGCTGTGGTGACAGGGCTTGTGCCTAAGGAAGTATCTTCAACCTTCCATGACTACGATTTGTTCCATCTAAGAAAATTACGTGACTTCGATTGTGCGTGGTTTGAGCCCGTATTCCGCTGTTTTGTATCTTATTTTTTGCTAAACCAAACAGGTAAGTAGAATGACCCGCTATTTTTCTTCTCTCGTTGAGCAAGCTATTAGTCGTACTAAAGAGTCGACGTTGAGCATCTTGGGCGTGACTAACCCTAATCTTCGCAAGCACCTCGGCGACATTATGTCTTCAGACTGTGGTCAGGAGAGTGCATTTTTAGCACCACCGGTGTTCGAGCATACGTTCGGTTGGGAGTTTGCAGACCCGAAGATGAGCGAGCTGGCTGGCGATCTTCTATCTAAAGCCGTTGTTGCCGCATTGGATAGCCAAGAGAACGGACGCTATCGATTTGGTGCGGATTTTCAGCCATTCCGCCATCAGCTCCGTAGTTGGGATCATCTCTTAAATGAGCACAAATCACTAGTCGTGACATCAGGCACGGGTTCAGGAAAAACAGAATGTTTCATGGTGCCAATCATTAATGATTTACATCGTGAATACGAAGCAAAAGGGGAGCCTCTGGTAGGGGTGAGAGCGCTGTTTTTGTATCCCCTCAATGCGTTAATTAACTCCCAAAAAGAGCGTTTGGATGCTTGGACGAAACACTTTGATGATGGTATTCGCTATTGCCTATACAACGGCAACACTGAGAATTCCAAGAACAAGATGCGTGGAAAGCAAAAAGACCGTCCGAATGAAGTGCTTTCACGCGAACTAATGCGAGAGGCGCCTGCACCAATTTTGGTAACGAACGGCACCATGCTTGAATACATGATGGTTCGCCAAATTGATTCTCCGATCATTCAACGTTCGCGTGAAGAGAAGTCTCTACGCTGGATAGTGCTGGATGAAGCGCACACCTATGTCGGCTCACAAGCCGCAGAGCTGGCTTTGCAATTACGTCGTGTACTTCAAACCTTTGGCGTAGAAGCAAAGGATGTTCGGTTTGTTGCAACGTCAGCGACCATTGCTGACGAGGATGCGGAAAATCAGCTTAAGAGTTACCTGTCTAATTTAGCGGGTGTTGAACCGAACCAGATTGAAGTTGTTGGCGGTAAGCGAAGTGTCCCTGAACTTCCAGAGTATGCGAGTAACGATTATTCGATTGAAGAACTGCTTTCTATTGAGCCTGACGGTGAACTGACAGCAGGTAAAGCTACACAAACGTCCGATGTGTCTAAGCGGCGTTTTGAAGCACTGTGTGGAAATACAACGGCGCTTGCTCTACGAAGTACATTGGTGGAAGCGAAAAAGCCACTGGATCTGAATGACATCAACACACAGCTGTTGATTCGCCTCAATCGTCCACTCTTTACACAGCAACAGCTTCTTGAGTGGCTGGATCTTGCGTCGGGTACGAAAGCAAGTAGCAGCGGTGAAGCATTTTTGAAGTTGCGTGCGCATTTCTTCCAACGCATGACGCAGGGGCTTTGGTCGTGTATTGATTCAAATTGTACGTGCAAGAGCAATACGCCGCTTGAAGGCAACTGGCCATTCGGTTTTGTGTACGCAACACAACGGCAGAAATGTGATTGCGGCGCACCAGTTCTTGAGTTGACCTTTTGCCAAGACTGTAATGAACCTCACCTTCTCGGCAAAGTCTCCCGTAAAAATCAACTTCGCCAATGGAACGCCAGTGCGGGGGATGAGTTTTCGCTTCTCAATGAGACCGCTGGTGACGAAGGTGACTATGAGGTTCAAGATTGTGAAACAACAAACAGACCAAATGTGTTTGCACGGTCATTAGCAGATAAAAATGGTTACTATGGCGTACATGTAGGGAAGTCTGGCGTTTATGGTGCACTGGAAGGCGAACGCATTGGTTTGTCGGAATATTTTGGGGGGGAGGACAAAGGTGGCCAGCCTTGCTGTGTCGAATGTGGCTTTGAGGGCTATCGTGGCTCGATGCCGTTTCGCAGGGCAATGCTCGGTTCGCCATTCTATGTTGCGAACGCTGTCCCTACCTTGCTGGAATATTGCCCAGATATCGACGTCGATAAAGACACTAAGCTTGGACCTCAATCACGACCTGGCCGAGGCCGACGTTTAATCACGTTCACTGATAGTCGTCAAGGCACTGCTCGTATGGCAGTGCGCATGCAGCAAGAAGCGGAGCGCTCAAAGCTAAGAGGGCTAGTGTTCGATATTTTGAGAGATGCTCAGCTATCTCAACCTGTACCTGAACAAGTAAACTCAAACGTTTCGGCGGAAGCTTTGTTAGCTCAAGCTCAAACACTTCGTGCAATGGGATTGGTCGATACGGCAAATGACTTAGAAACGAAAGCTAATGCTTTGTCTCAAGATCATCAAGCAATTCCTATCGTAGAGATGGAATGGCCTGATATGGCTTCACGGCTATCGAAAAAGAGTGATGTGGCTGAAAGCATGCTGGAATACAGTAAGTACTTATCACCGGAAACATTCAAGCAATCTGATGGTGCGTTGAAACTTGCTGAAATGCTGTTATTCCGAGAATTTGCTCGTCGCCCGAAACGACAGAACAGTTCTGAAACACAAGGCCTAATAAAAGTTGGATACGCCGGCCTCAAGGTTATAAAACGTATGCCTGAAAAATGGGGGCAGCATGGTTTAACTCTTCAAGACTGGCTGGATTTCCTCAAAGTTGCCTTGGATTTTTATATCCGCGAAAACACTTTCATGCTGTTGGAGGAAGATTGGCGAAAATGGATTGGTAATCGCTTTTCCGCCAAACGATTGAGAAACCCTGACTCGGAAGAGCAGGATGAAAACAGTGTTAAGAAGTGGCCGCTTGCAAGCCGCAACAATATGAATCGCTTGGTTAAATTATTGGCATTGGGAAGTGGGGTAGATAAAGATTCATCCATTGGCATTGATCTTATCGACAGCTGGCTGCGTGCCGCATGGAGTGACCTAACTTCGAAAACTGTTGGTATTCTAAAAAGTGATGGGAATAAATTCTGTTTAAACAGAGAGCAACTTACCTTCTCGTTTACCGATACAGTGTATATTTGTTCACGTACACACAAACTGCTCGACACAACGTTTAAGGGTTTAACTCCCTATCTTCCCGTAAAGCTTGGGAACGAAAACTATCAGTGCCTTGCGGTAGAATATCCTCAAATATGGAAGTTTGGAGACGAGCAAGCTGACTTCGGTAAGGGGTTAACAATTACACGCAAGCAAGTCGCAGAGGAATCAAAAGTCCGGGCTTTAAGAGAGCAAAACTTATGGACTGATATCAACGACAGAGTTGTTGAAGGCGGTTTCTACTACCGTACCGCTGAGCACTCCGCGCAACAGTCGGCTGAACGTTTAGAAAAATACGAGGAGATGTTCAAGTCGGGCAAAATCAATGTGCTTAACTGCTCTACCACTATGGAAATGGGGGTAGATATCGGCGGTATTTCTGCGGTCGTCATGAATAACGTGCCTCCTCACCCAGCTAACTATTTGCAGCGAGCGGGACGTGCAGGCCGGAGCAAAGAGTCACGCGCAATTTCCTACACCTTGTGTAAAGGAAATCCTCATGATCAGCAGGCCTTCAATAATCCTAAGTGGCCTTTTGAAGCGTCGATCCCAGCTCCCTATGTTGCGTTTAACTCATCAAGGTTGGTTCAGCGTCATGTCAATTCGATGCTGCTGTCTGTGTTTTTGCGAGAGCAGATCGGTAATACAAAAACGGAGCGGACATCGCTCAATTTAGAGTGGTTTTATCTCGCGATGGATGGCTCGCCTTCTGTGTGTGATAGGTTCTTATCTTGGCTTAAAAATGATGCAATATCGCTTGAAGATAATTTGCATGTTCTGGTTGCAGGTACTGTGCTTTCATCGAGCTCTGCTGTTGGTTTATTGGAGCAAACGTCGTTGATGATGTCATTACTCTCAAAACGATGGCTTGAAGAATATCAGCGGTTAGAGACTGAAAAAGTAAACGCGGCAGAGGGTAGCCCTTATGCTTTCCGACTGAAACAAGAGCTCAGTCGCTTGAGTAAAGAGTATCTATTGCGCGAACTCGCGGCTAAGTCCTTTTTGCCGGGATATGGCTTCCCGACAGATGTTGTTACCTTTAACAATACGAATATCGAGGACTTCAAGCGGGATAAGCTGGAAGGTAAGAAAAAAGAGGATGACAGAGAAGATAACGTTTCACGCACCCGTGGTCTGCCTAGCCGCAATCTTGCGGTAGCCATTCGTGAATATGCTCCTGGCGCTGAAGTTGTTTTGGATGGTCGTGTATTCCGTTCTGGCGGGGTGTCACTTAACTGGCACAACATTGCTAATTCAGACTCTGTTGAAGCGCAAAAATTTGACCTAGCCTGGCGTTGTAAACATTGCGGGCAGACTGGTTACTTTGATGGTGTTGCTATCTCACAGGACGAAATCTATTGTGACAACGAAAAGTGTGGCGAGAAGATTGATCCTAGTAATCAGCGTAAAGTACTGCTGCCGACTGGCTTTGTTACGGACTTTTACGTAAGTCCTTCAAATGATATTTCTCAGCAAGCATTCATCCCCGTTGAAACGCCATGGATTTCTGTATCTGGCACTCAAATGAGCTTGCCTAACTCTGAAATGGGCTTCATGGTCGCGAGCCCTGATGGAAGGGTGTTTAATCATACGGCAGGAGCATCGGGGAAAGGCTATGCGCTTTGTATGTCCTGTGGAAGAGCCGAATCTTTGACTGCGAATGGTGAGTATCCAAAACACTTCTCTCCATCGGTTCCCCATATTCCGTTGCAAGCAGGTAAAAAGGATGGAGAGGACCCGAGAGCAACATGTGGCGGCAGCGCTACATTAATGAAGGAGATTCACTTAGGTAGTTATATTAAAACGGATGTATTTGAACTCGTATTAAAGCACCCACTTCGTAATGAGTTTATAGGAGATAACGAAGATGGAAGGATCGTCGCGACAACACTAGTCGTGTCATTACGTGCGGGCTTAGCAGAAATATTAGGTGTTTCTGCTAACGAGCTTGGTTATGCGGTGCGGCCGGTAATTATGCCAAACGGGGATGCCGGATTAGCGATGCAGCTCTTTGACATTATCAGTGGCGGTGCAGGTTTTGCTTCTTCTGCGCCAAAACATATTGAAGCCTTGTTAGTGAAAGCGGTATCAAAACTGAATTGTCCTAAGTGCCAATCGGCATGCGGTGACTGTTTGCTTGAAACTGATTCGAGACATGATATTGATAAACTCGACAGGCTTGTTGCTTTGGATTGGATTGAGGGGCTGGATCTTTCAAGTTACAGTGATGAACTCATTGAGGGGGGAGTATATAGCCCGTTTTCTGTTGCTGAAAACGTCGATTACTTTGTCAAACAAGGTTGTAAAGAAGCGTCGTTTATATTCAGTGATAGTGTCAATGAATGGGATCTTTGCCACCCAGTATTTAAAAAGCAGATAGCCAGCTTCTTATTAGGTGAAAACTTAATCGTTAAGTTCGTATTACCCAAAGAAGCAGATTTGGATGATGAAACCAAAGCAGAATTAATTTCCTATCAAGCGATGGGCGTCGAAATAGAAGCTGCTGATGCGATTCCCAACAACCTTGTAGCGCAAACCGTGTTGGAAGCTGGTGTTATTTCATTCGCCGGTCGTGGTACGGATATTCTATGTACCCCTGGTCAATATTGGATGGTGTCATCTGGGGCTTCCTCCATCAGTCAAAGTATTGCTCTGGTTGAGACTGCTCCTGTTGTTTTGGTGCTGGAAGAGTTCCATACATCCATCCAATATGGCGAATCAGAAATCGTTAGTGAACTGAATGGAAAGTTAGACACATTTGGGATTAACTTCTGGCAATATCTCTTAGTAAACAATCCAGGACTAAAAGCCGTATTAAAGAGCGATGTTATTGAAGCTATTCACTATTCAGATCGCTACCTACAGTCACCAGCAGCGTTGCTGTTCTTGTGTCAGGTGTTTTCTTCACTGACGAAAGTGGTTGCGACAACTCCGGCAATTACGATTGAAACGCTGTTTACTGAGAAAGAGCGACAAGTGAAGTTTCTTCATCAAGATTGGTATAACCAGGATGATCAAGAGATGGTTATGACAAGAGTTATTGATCAGGCGACGGGGATTACTCCTGAGGTCGTCCTTTTTGCACGTCGCAGTGATATTGCTCACCGTCGAATGCTGGCACTTCAACTTAAATCGGGTAAGAAAGTTCATATTAGACTTGATCAGGGTTTTGGCTATTGGCGGTTAAAAATGTCAAGCTGGCAAAACAAGCCACTTCCATTCAGCTTCAATGCTCACTGGACAGAACAGGTGGAAATTATTGAGGAGTATGCTCAGCAGTTGGAGGTATTCAACAGTGAGCATTGGTCGACATATATTAGCTATCGGGTAATTTGAGTCTACTTAATTTTTACTGAATTAACAGTGAGAGGATCGATAAGCTTCGGCTCTCTCATTTTTGTTGGGATAGTTAACAAGAAAATTTGAAGTCCCCAAGCCCCTGAGTTTACCCTCAGGGGCTTTTCCGTTTTAGGGCTGAAACATGAGCAAACAATCCTTTCTTTCCGTCAGTGTTGTGCTAGCACTCAGTGCAGCATCGGCCAGCAGGGCCATTCATCTTCTGGCGGATGCTGTGAAGGTGGATACCCACAGCAGCAGTAAACGCAGTGTTGTCACCATTACCCGAACCGGCAAATTTTACGATCCGCGTTACAGCGAATTCGAACTGACCCAGCAAATGTTCGATGACCTGGTCAAAAACTTCAACGAGAACGTCTATGGCCAAAATCAACATCGACATTGCGTACCAGCCTGAAAACGGTGCAGGGGCGGTGGTTCGTCGCCTGTTTACCGACCGCGGTCGATTCTGTGCAGAGGTGGAGTGGTTGCGTATTCCGGTCCATGCTGAACACGCATTCCGGTCCAATGTGAACACCTATTCTGGTTTAACGTGAACACCCATTCCGGACTCAAGATGAACGCTTTTGCTCACCTTTCCGGAATCACTGTTCACGTTCCGCCGGAATCCCTTTCAACGTATTGATCTTCAACTTATTTGGTAACCTGTTTCCTATTTGGAGCAGGACTATGCCAGCAAAGAGGATTGCAATGCGTAAAATTCGAGACGTACTCAGGCTGAAACTGGATGCCAGGTTGTCGATTCGGCAAATCAGCGCGAGCACAAAAGTCAGCGTTGGTGCTATCCAGAAACTGCTCCAGAAAGCGCAAACTCTGAACCTGACTTGGCCGCTTCCCGACTCACTGACAGATGAGCAACTGGCCCAACTATTTTATCCCGCAGCCGATACGCGGGCCTCGTGCCGATATCAGGTTCCCGACTGGTCTGCTGTCCATCAAGAGCTGAAACACAAGGGGATCACCAAGCAACTGCTGTGGGAAGAATATACCCAGCAATACCCCAACCGCTGCTACAGCTACTCACAGTTCTGTGACCGTTACCTTCACTGGAATAAGCAGCAAAGACGCACCATGAGACAGCTGCATAAAGCCGGGGAAAAGTGCTTTATCGACTACTGCGGCCAGACGGTTCCCATTATCTGCCAGAGCACCGGTGAAGTCCGGCATGCCCAGGTGTTCGTAGCGGTTCTCGGTGCATCCAACTATACCTATGCGGAAGCCACAGAGTCCCAGTCATTACCGGACTGGCTGCAAAGCCATGTTCGGGCATTCGAGTTCTTCGGTGGTACACCGGAGATGTTGATCCCCGACAACCTGCGCAGTGGCGTCAGCAAGGCATGTCGTTATGATCCGGAACTCAACCCAAGCTATCAGCAGCTTGCTGAACACTACCAAATCGCCGTCATGCCAGCTCGCCCTTATAAGCCCAAGGATAAAGCCAAGGCTGAAGTGGGTGTGCAAGTCGTCGAACGCTGGATCCTGGCTCGCCTGCGCCACCACAGCTTCTTCTCACTGGCTGAGTTAAACCAGTGCATCATGGTGTTGCTTGAAGAGTTGAACCAGAAGCCGTTCAAACAGTTGCCGGGCAACCGCAAGGAAGCCTTCGAAAAGTTAGACCAGCCAGCACTCAAGCCCTTGCCGTGCATGCCTTACCGCTATGTAGCTATCAAGCAGGTAAAGGTAAATATCGACTATCACATCCAGTATGAACATCACCACTACTCAGTTCCGCATCAGTATGTTGGTGAGAAGTTGGAGCTGCATGCCGGAGACCGGTTAGTCCAGCTCTATTATCGTCAACAGCTCGTCGCCTCCCATCCCCGAAAACGCTATCCCGGGATAACAACCGATGAAAGTCATATGCCAAAACGCCATCAGAAGCATCAGCAATGGACGCCCGGTCGCCTCAAACAATGGGCCAGCGCCATCGGGCCAGATACCCTGCAATGGGTCAGCGAACGTATGGAAGAAAAAGCCCACCCGGAACAAGCCTACCGTCTGTGTCTCGGGCTACTGAATTTAAGCCGGCAGTATCCAGCCCAAAGGCTGAATACCAGCTGTAAACTTGCCAACCAGAAAGGCCTGGTCAAGCTTCGGCAAATCAAGTCAATCCTGGCAAGCAACCGTGATCAGCTCCCCGAGCAGGGAGATGGCAACTCATGCTTGCCCCAAGATCACGAGAATATCCGCGGGCCCCATACCTTCCACTAGGAGAAAGCAATGACACAGCAAACACTCAACCGGTTACGGGAGCTAAAGCTCAGCGGGATGGCCGAAGCACTGGAGCGGCAGCAAGAACAGCCAGGCACTTATGAAGCTCTCGCGTTCACCGAGCGGCTGAGCTTGTTGGTCGAACAAGAGCAGTCAGTTCGGCAGCAACGCCAGCATGAGCGGCTGATCCGGCAAGCCAAGTTCAAACTTAATGCTACTGTTCAGGAGATAGACTACCAGCACCCTCGCAATATCGAACGTTCACGCATCGCTCGGCTAGCGCAACGGGACTGGCTTGACCGAAGGCAGAACCTGTTGATCACCGGACCATGCGGCAGTGGTAAGACTTATCTCGGCTGTGCTCTTGGCCATAACGCCTGCCAGCAAGGGTTCAGCGTTCGTTACTACCGGACTTCAAGGCTGTTGCTGGCCCTGACCCAGTCAAAAGCAGACGGCACCTACCATAAGCTACTGACCCAGCTTGCCAAGGTGCACTTGTTGATCCTGGATGACTGGGGACTTGAACCGTTGAAAGTCGGGCAGCGCAACGACCTGATGGAAATCATGGATGATCGCTATGGTCAGGCTTCAACAGTGTTAATCAGTCAGTTACCGACTGATCAGTGGTACGCACAAATCGGTGACAACACATTGGCAGATGCCATCTTAGATCGCCTGATGCACAATGCTCACAGGCTGCAACTGAAGGGAGAATCAATGCGGAAAAAGTTAGGAACGTTGACGGAAGGTGAACACTTAAGCTAAAAAACAACTGTCGTGATACGTTGAAAAAGTTAAGTGTTCATGTTCAGCCGGAATAAGTGTTCAACTTCGTCGGAATACGCAGATATAGGGTGGCCCAGTCCATTGCGGACGGCAAAACAGGCAAAAGTGCGTCGAAATTGGTGGGTGAGAAAAGGCCAAGGTTCTCCTAACTTAACTTTGTCCTCTATTGCTCCCCCATTCCTTGGATTAAGCTGACGACATTCAGACAATGCTTTTTCATCAACGATTGCACCAATACTTTTCGCGAAGTTTTTCAGCCGATCATTCCATTTGGCACGAGATATGAGAATTGGTAAGTTTTTCCTTTGCGCTTGGCTAAGCCACAAGTTACTGGATGTTTCCATTAGCTTATCTACTTGTCCAGGATCGTTACTATGTGCTGCTAGTTTTACCAATTGTTCACGGGCACATGCGCTCAATGAAATTGCGAGCGATATGGCTTTTTCTACTATAGGGCTGGTGAGCCACTCTTCTTTTTTTCTACCAGCTGCAAGCTTATGTGTTGCCGCTGATACAGAGTGAAATAATTGTCCGTTGATAGTGTAAGTGCGAAAACTATCCTCATGAAGTTCAAACAGTTCGCTGACTCTCATTCCGCTGAATGCGCCGCAACATATAAAACAAGCGGCTTGAAGATTCGCTCTCCATGTAAATAACCAATTTCCGTCAACATTATGGTTGGGTAGTAAGCCTGTTCCCCTAAGATGTTGCGTGATGATCTCAGATTGAGAACGAGGAGTTGCTTTGTTGATTTCCTCAACGTATTTTTTGCTATTAAGCCTGCCTTCCACATCATAAAGCCACTTCCATCTACCGATGGCTAGCTTATAGTCTACGGCTGCACGGCCAATATCATAGTTTGATTGTAAATCACGTTCGAGTTGGGCGAGTTTTTCTCTATGTGGCCATGCTTTTTCCACGTAGCTGACAGCTTGCCCGTACAATACGTTAACCAATGCTTGTGGTATAGCAAGTGATTGCTTATGTTCTAATTTCTCTTGATCTGCAAGCTTTTTTGCCAACTGTCTATAGTTGATGCTCGGTAATGTTAATTGAAAAGGTAGCCACGGATTCAACCTTTCCACAGCTTGAAGAGCGGTGAAAGCGAGTTCAAGAGTGCGTTTGCTTAATGACTCATTTTGCAAATCTATTTCAAATTTTTGCCAGATATCATGGTTGTTTAATTCACTAAAACTATTGGCTCCGTTATTTTTTAAGCTGACTAACGCTCTTTTTAAACCAATATTAAACCTAGATGTCAAAGTGGATAGTTTGCATTTTTGTCCAAAACAATGCCCTTGTTCGTATAGCCAGCCATAGGCTATAAGTTTTGCTTCAAGAAGCAAGTTAGGCGAGTCAACTAAATAAGAGAAATCAAATTCTCTTTGGTTTTTATCACTGCCTTTATCCGAGGCATATGGGCTACAATCCCAGCGGTTTTGGCCGAAGTGCGCTCTTAATATTTGATGTTGATCTATGCATACAGGTACTTGGTTCAATTTGTCCCAGTTACGCTCTTTGACTAATCGTTCCACATCTTGGGTGTAAAGATTGAGTGAACTAGGCGTTTCAATTGGCAAATGTAATAGTGGTTTCATTTTGTCCTCAGCTAATATTGACACTATCTATATCCATCCACAGGGGATGACGACCTTCATCTGCTAATTTTCTTCTGGCTTGCTGTACAACTTTGGGACTTAATTGTTTTAATCGGAGGTCAATCTTTGCTAAGGCTTCGCCAAAATTTTTCTGATAATGAGCATTATCTATATGCAGGCATGCTGATTCTTCAATGCATTCGCGAAAACTAAGAGCACACCATAAATCAGTTACCGATTCGACAAGCACTTGATGTCCGCAGCTCCAACATTTGATTAAATCGGCACATGCTAGATTTTCACTTTCAGTTATGAGCCCATGTGCTCGTGCTCTTGATGTAAACTTCTCAGCCATTGCTCCCATCGGCTCTTTGCAATAACTGCCGTGAGCGCTACGAGTGGGAGGAGATGCTCGTCGGATGTATGCTTCATAGGCAAGTACTTCCACTTTTTGTGCTTCTCTAACCTTTTGTTTCGCTGACTCCACACTTTGTCTGTCACGCACGATCTGTTCTAAAGTTTGGCTTGTATCTCGGTTCATCAGATCGTTTTCATACTTGTTTCCACTTGAGTATGCATGAGCAACCGTCTGAGGAGTGTTATCCAGAAGAATTGCAGCTTCCAGTGTACCTTTTAGTGCCAAAGTTAAATGACTGCCTGTGGCGCGGAAGCGTCTTGGTACAGGCCATAGTATTTCTCCTTGTTCATCGGTCATCGGAAAGTACCTAGCTAACCATTTAGCTTTGAAGTCATTAAGTAGACATCCGCTCATCATCTGAACTTTTCTTTTTCTGTAGCTGTAAGCTGGTAACAGCAAACCATCAGGTTTAGGATCGACCAGTTTTGAGGCGGTCATTAACTGGTCAAAAAATTGGGTTGCATACTTAGGAATTTCTAGCTTGTTATGATCCCCTAGCTCTACAGTAATAGTTTTAAATGCCCTTCGTTTAAATGCAGGCATTTGATACCAATTACTTGATATGGCATTGGTTTTAGTTTGTGGACGTCTTAAGCTGTACAAAATGGTGCTATTGCTCCATGTGTAATAACTTAAGAGGAATGTGGCAGCATAAAAAATTTTTGATGCGCCACCGGCTACTGGGTAATCTTTTCCCTTCCAGGAGAATACCATTGTCTGAGCGTTGGAACTTGCTTGAATATGAAGCTCAGGATCGATAATAAATTGCTGATACAACTGCTTAAAAATACTTCTTAGCAAAGGAAGTAACTGCTTCAAATCTGCATCACTATATCCGCGAGTCGGCTCTGTTTGGGAGCATCTAGAACGTCGTGGTTTTAAAGGCTCGATATTTTTAACTGATAGATGTTGCCACTGATATAAGGAAGATAAGTCAGAGCGCAGTCTGCTTTCAGTACTATCCTTTATTTCTCCTCGTCGCTGACGGATGGAGTTATATTCTAACTCTTTGACATATGCCATTTCCGATAGCGGCGAAAGTGGTGGCGTTTGTGAATCACAAAATGCAAAGTGCCTTCTCGCGGCTAGAAATATGTTGCCTTTAGTCGCTGGTGATGCATCTTCTTTGCCTGTAATGGCGATGAACATTCTCTGTGCTATATCATCACGGTCTAATAGCTGAACATTTCCCTGCTTTATTTCATGTGTTTTAGGAACCCCCCGATACCTGAATCGATTAAAGTCTAAGAGTGTATGTGCGTTTGCCCCGTTTCGTATGGGAATACAAAGATGTTCAACCCAGGGGGCTATTAATTTCAACGTCTTGCTCATTAGCTTCCTCTAATGCTTGGTGCATAATGCTGTCTAGTACAGATATCTTCTCTTTTAACGCTTCTTTTCTTTTGAGGTACTGCAAGTACTTCCATGTCGTGGATTCATTCTTATGTCCCATCCACCCCATCAGTAAGCTCAGTGCATTCGCAGGCTCAATACCTGCTTCAAGTAGGCTATGTAGTCGGTAGGTTGCATAACTACATCTAAGATCATGAAACTTATGCTCAAATTGTATTCCTGACTTAATTATTGAGCGGCGAACTTCTCCAAAGCGAGAGCCTATTGTGTTTGGGTCGTATGGATTACCTTGTTGGCTAATAAATAATGGTTCGTATCGCTGGGCTGTGGTCAGGGCGTCGAGTTTTTCCTTTGAGAGATGAACAGAGTGGGATTTTTTTATGTCATTGATGCCTTTGTGTAACTCAATTCTGCTAAGAAGTTTGTCAAGTCGGCACATTCGTCGCTCACTAATGGCATAAGTTTTCAAATCTGATAAAAGACGACTTGTTATCTCAATAGTTCGAGTTTTATTGTATTTTGTAGGTACACCATTACTTGGTCCTATTGTTAACTCGAAATGAGTTATAGAATCTGAGCGTTGAACCGATTGCTCTAGTGCGGCCAAAGTCAACCCTGACGCTTCTTGGATACGTAAGCCGCATTGAGCCGCGAGCAAACAGATCAGCCTAAATTCGCAAGGCGCATTACGTAAATGCAAAGCTAAATGAGTGAGCGCAATTTGAGTTAAGGGCTTTAACCCTCGAATATTATTGCTGGTTGCATCCCTTGGCGTTCTGATGCGCAAATCTGTAGTTTGGACCAGAAATTTAGGCATCATATGAGCCAGCATGTCGCTTCTCTGTATTCTTACAAATTCGATTTCGAAGGGTTTGTGTTTCTCGCTGATGTGGTAATAACGTTCATGTGCTGCCCATAAATAAAACTGGACGATATGTGTCATATACGTGTTGGCAGTTGAGTATGCGAGCTCACCAGCTTTAACACTCTTGAGAAGTTTGTCATTTCTATATCGATATGTAGGCTTTAAACCTTTTGCTAATGGGAAGACATCCCAGATTAAATTTTCTGATTCTAGAAAATTCCAATAATGCAAAAGCGCTCTTGCGTAGGAACTTAGATTTTCAAGTCGTTTGTTCGCTTTAAGATGAATGAACCAGTGGTTTACTGGTGCAACATATCCCCAGTTTTGGTCATAAATAGTAGGCAATGACCCTAGATTTCGGCCATTCAGAAACTCTATAGGGTCCGTTTCAGTGATGATTTCACCACCTATATGTACGTCGTCTGATTTGATCAAGTAAGCCACGGGATGAACTTTGTAATAACTGTTGGTTCATCCAGTATCTGCTACTGCTATCAAGATCCTAAGGCCTGTAATGTACCAATTCGGGCCGTTTGAGCGCTTTCATAGAATAATGAAAGTTGCTAGCACTTTCACATGTGAAAGTTTTTGGAATATATGTAGGAAAGATATATAGGTTCACACTGGCCGCAGACATCCTATCTGAGCCTGGTCACAGCTGAGTACTAAAGTATCATTCTAGCCGTCGCTCAGGTTTGGACAATTTCCGAGTTAAAGTCTTAACTCTATCTCGTAAGTTTCGGATAAAAATTACTATGGATTAACGCCGCGCTCTGCAAAAATTTGGAACACAGCGGAAAAATTGTCCGACAACAGCGATTTGATATACGTACCCTAACCAGAAGCAAAATGATTACTCAAATCTTTGCTCCCGGCGGTTGTACTGCTCGGCCTCACGCTCTCTATTCTCTCTGATAGACCTGTTTAGATGAGAAAGCTTGGTCTTAGCCATCTCTCGCACCTCAGGAGAGTCATGATTTAATAACTCTGCGAATGCCTCCGCGCGAACTTCAAGAATATCGGCAAGTGATCCTGACCACCCATTAGGAAAAGACCTAGAGAAAATAGTTTCAACTATCGCGGCTTTGTTCTCTGCTGCATCTAAAAGCGATGCAATGTGATGACTGAGGACTACTTTCTTTGGATTGTCTAGTAGCTGTGATTCCTTGTCTAAGGGCGTGTATGCCGAAACTGCGCCTGCTACTTTATGAATCCTATCTTGATTTCCATTACACCAATCCAGCACGCGCTCTATAGGCGCTAAATTTAATGGCGAGCTACTTCGATGGACCCTATCTTTAAAAAGCAAATATATGAGCTGTTCGCTATTATCACTATCTATTAACACTCTATCTAATACAAATTCAGGATAATTTTGCACTAGATAGGCTATGAAAGTTTCTAATTCGAAGCCATATAAGCGATAAGTCTCAACGCCATTGCAAAGCAAGTTGATAATATCGCGAATTTCATTCTCCGTTGCTGGCTCTGATAAACACTCTTCAATAACACGGTCAATTCCATGCAGCTGTCGCCTGTTAATCTCATCCCTGTGCATTGATAACAGTTTCAAAATAGCCTGCCTTCCAACAGATCGTAGGTCATCGCTAGGACTGTAGTTGCTCACCTTTTCAGTAAAGAATCGCATGCTCAAAATTTCAATGGTTGAAAATATCCCATCAGCTAAATCATTAAGTGCAGCAAGTAATTCTGATAAATCATCATCAGAAATGGATTCATGAACTCGACCGTAACTTATCTGTTGAAACCTCCATGCTTCTAGTTCACCAGATTTCGCCAGCTCAATAAGCTTTTTTGTACCCCAAGGGGCTATCGGCGTTGCAGACAAAATATCAACAAAATACTGTTTAAGCTCCGGCACATTTAATACAGACTCTTGGAGCTTCCGAGACAAGCCAGGATCACCGACATGAACGCCAGCAATAAAACCGCGAAAGAGGATAGGTTGTACTACTTCTAGCTCTTGCTTTTGCATCAGACGGACAAGCGTATCAAACGTTAAAGCTTGGTCTGATGAACCTTTGGCCAACCCTTTGCCGAATGACCAAAGCGCATCAATATGTTTTTCCCATAACCTTGGCGCCAATCTTTCAAGGTAATCAGGTTCAGATGACGCAAGCTCACCAAGTTTTTCTATCTTCTGACGAATTTTTTCAGAATTTTCAGTATAATCCCCACCTCTAATTTCTACGTGCTCCCATGTGTTAGTCAGAGCATATGCCTCGATTTCGAAATAGGGGTCAGCTGGTGCGGTTAAATGCTCAAGCGCTTCAATCCTTTTGAATAGTTCAGGTGTGTGTTCTTTCCCGTTGTAATGGATTGTCCGCTTAATGGCCATCCACATATCTGGCCATTTACCGCCAGCGCCATATTTGCGAACTATGTTTTCGAGAATGTCAAAGCAGCCAGCATAGCTCCATAGTCCTACAAAATGGTTTGCTAGTATCGCCTTTGCCCAATTACAAATGGGTTCATTTTCCGAGTCTAAAAACGGCACTAACAACTCAATATAACCTACGTACCAGTCTAATTTCTCTTTATTCGTTGTAGGCTCCCACCCAAAGTCCCTGCTGCGAGCGCCAAAATCAAACCCTCCAAATGAGCTCCAATGAGAAGCCTCAAACGCAGACCGAAGAATTTCCTGCGCAATCTCAAGGTACCTCAAGCTGCCAGAATTTAGCATTCTATTCACAAAAGAATGTCTTCGCGCTGGAGTAGCCTGTGTCCCAGAGAGGTATAATGAAAAGAGGCTCGCCAATTGATTAGCGATACTATTGTTGTTCTCGCCAGCTTTTTCTGTTTCCGCAAAACGTAGAATTAGTCCGGCAGCACGGTCGAAGTACTGGTCGTCATATGCTATTTTCCTAAGTAACCGAACGAACGTAGAAAAGTTTTGATTGTTTCGTGAGCAGAAATCTTGAACTTCCGAAGCATTCTCTATAGCAGTTAAAACTACATCTGGAAACACTGGCGCGATGTGAGTTAATGCCGTAAGCAGGTCAGCATTGCACTGTGCAATGTTGTGAAATGGCCCATCAACCTTCATCCACGTATGAGCGAGATTTCTAGCAGCTTCAAAGTCATGCATATATCCTAGTCGATGAGCGCATGACTTGAACAAACGAAAATTTTCAGCCTTTAACAACTCAGCATTAATTTTATCAGGATCGATGTTCTGAAGAGCTCGCCGTGCGAGACGGTTAGCTACAGCATGCGGGAGCACTGCTCGCCAGTTTCCCCGCTTTTGCGATAACTGCCTCCGCAATAGCTCTGCATGATTGCGATTCAACCTGTCACGTTCAAATCCGCCAATTCTAGAAAGAGCGCTCAATTCATCATTAAACTCATTCGGGGAAACATTGAACGAATAAACCAGGGATAGAACCTCTGCGCTTTCAAGCAAACTTTCGGTTGTCCCTTTTCTTTGATTGAAGAGCCTCTGGAACAAGTCTTCATCAGTAAAATTTGCCAAGGTCTCATCTGCACCCACTCGACTCGCCAATGCGATCGCAACACGTGCATTCCCTCCGGAAAACTCTGCAACTTTATCGGCATTAACACGCCCTAGAGACGGAAACCTCTTTTGAATAAGTTTAGAGACAGTCTCCTCGCTTGATGGTTCGATGTGTATTACTTCTGTTTCTTCTGGGCGGTCATCCGAAATATCATATTCGATAGTAAGAAGACTCAACTTTGCTTGATTTGACGAAACCTGCTTTTGCAGTTTTCTATGAACATCCGGTGGGCAGTTATCCAATACCAAATAACTTGAAAAATCATTAGCTATCAAGTATGAGACAAGCTCAGATGCTGTTGGAGTTAAGTCATCACCAAGATCTGCATATATTACATTCGCTCTCGGCAGAGAGTTATCGCATACATCACTTTCAAAAAGTGCCTGAGCAAAGCGTGTTTTTCCGACTCCTGACAGGCCAGTTATTCGTACCACCGAGCCAGATCTTTGTAATCTTTCACGCACAAGCCTGATTCCATCCGAAATGGCTATAGGCTTCTTATGATGTGAATTCATATCGATGACGCAAGGGTGTTCGTCAAGCAAAAACTCATCATCTTTATCGACAGGGGTGGAAGTCCATCTCCCAAACGGTCGCCATCCGGATAATGGCTTGCCTAGTCTAGAGCGAACCCACAAGGCAACCCCAGGAAATTGTCTCAACCATGCGCTGAGCCGATCCCTACCATAAAAGTCAAGGAGAAGATCTTCGCTATCTGGTAAACCTTCGAGCGCAGATTTCATTCCCATAAGACGTTCTGATAGCATTTTGTCAGAACAATCATCTTTGCCACTAACAATTATATAAGCGCCTTTTTTTGCTAAGAGGTCCCCTATAACCGTTTTTATCGTTCCTTTATCAAGCATTTCATTTTTGCAGGCCGCTTTACTCATACTGTTTTTCTTTACTTGAAAACCAGTATTTTCACGACTTACAAAGCCTGGCTTTAATAAAGGGATAGCATCGACAACTCGAACATCGAGACCACCGTCAGCAGCTTCCTGCGCTCCACCCCACAGAACACAAGATGTCTGAATTTCTTGGCGAATCAATTCCGCTTCACACAACCTAGCGACCAATTCTCTTAGATCAGCATCATTGAGATTTGAAATATCAGAAGGTTCAAGTTCAAAAAATATCATTAGGTTTCAATAGTCCCTATTTTGCCAATTGATATCGGTAACTAAATCGCCACCATTACACTAGTCACTCTGTATTATTACTAAAATTTGGTCAACTGGATTGCTTAAATTGGACAGGTTCCAACGTCTGTAACACCGAATGTGGCATAAATGTGTTAGAAGAGGCTGTGTATCGATGAGTCGATAAATGAAGGCCAGAGAACGATGCTCTGGCCTCTCAGTTTTTCTACAGTACGAACGTGTGTAGGTGGGTTTTCTACATTAACCCCTCATAGTAACAAACTCTTCCGAGCCGGTTGGGTGGATGGCAACCACGCTGTCGAAATCGGCTTTGGTGGCGCCCATCTTCATGGCAACGCCGAAGCCCTGGATCATTTCGTCCACGGTATAGCCGATGCCGTGCAGGCCGACGACAGTTTCTTCCGGGCCGGCGCAAACCAGCTTCATCTTACAGGGCTGGCGGTGGCTGGTGACGGCTGTGTACATGGCCGTAAAGCCGGACTGGTACACTTTCACGTTCTCTTCGCCGTACTGGGCGATGGCTTCCTGCTCCGTCAGGCCAATCGTGCCGATTGGCGGATGGCTGAACACCACGGTTGGCACCAGTTTGTAGTCCATCTTGGCGTCTGGCTTGTTGTTGAACAGGCGCTCAGACAACTGACGGCCGGCTTTGACGGCCACAGGGGTCAGCTCGATGCCGCCGTCCATGATGTCACCGACACAGTAGATGCCAGGCACATTGGTCTGCTGATATTCATCGACCTTGATGTAGCCTTTGCCTGTGGTTTCCACACCGGTCGCTTCCAGATTGATTTTGTGTGTCACCGGGTTGCGGCCTATGGCCCAGATCAGCAGGTCGGTATTGTGTGAGTCGCCGTTTTCAAAATGCAGCGTCACAGTGCCATCGGCTTCTTTGACCACTTCTTTTGGTACTGAATGGGTGTGCAGGGTCGGGCCTTCGCTGTTCATCACTTCAACCAGGGTGTCGACAATCAGCGGATCGAAGCTGCGCAGCGGCGATTCTTTACGCACGAACAGGTGAGTATCTGTACCCAGCGCGCTCAGCACACCGGCGATTTCTACTGCGATGTAACCGGCGCCGATAACAGCAGTACGCTTAGGCTGCTCGGTCAGCTCGAAGAAACCGTTTGAGTCGATACCGTGCTCTGCACCCGGAATGTCCGGAATGGTCGGCTCACCGCCGACGGCAATCAGGATATGATCGGCAGTGAAATGCTGGCCGTTCACTTCCACGGTTTTGGCATCCACGAATTTGGCAAAGCCGTTGATCACTTCAATCTTGTTCTTGCCCAGTACGTTATCGTAGGCCTGATGGATACGGCCGATGTAGGCTTCACGGCTTTCAACCAGGGTTGCCCAGTTGAAGTTTTTCACGTCTACGTCAAAGCCGTAATCTTTGGCATACAGATGCATGGCTTCTGCAATCTGAGCGCCGTGCCACATCACTTTTTTCGGTACACAACCGACGTTGACACAGGTGCCGCCCAGGGCTTTGGCTTCAATCAGCGCCACTTTTGCGCCGTACATAGCTGCGCGGTTAGCTGATGCAATCCCGCCGCTGCCGCCACCAATACAGATGTAATCAAAATGCGTTGCCATGACTGTTCTCTCTATGCTGTGAAATCTTAGCTGGACGACAGTGTATACCTAAGTCGCCTGCAGATGCTAGGTTCGGCGAAACTGACGTCTTTGCCGTGGAATCTGTGGTGATCTTGATACCGGGAAGTAAGGGAAGGGCCAATCATTCCGGTGCAGGCCATGCCTGGCTTTACACCGGATATCATGAAACGGCGGGGATTATTCCGGCACCACCCAGCGCAGTGTGGTGTGGCCGCGGGTGGGTGCAATCACAGACTGCAGCCAGGGCAGCAGGGTTGCCATCTGGCTTTCCAGCTTCCACGGCGGGTTGATCACAATCATGCCGGAAGCCGTCATGCCGCGCTCTTCGGTATCCGGCTCGACACCCAGTTCAATCTGCAGAATGTTGCGGATCCCCAGGTTCTCCAGCTCTTCCAGCATGGCGTCAATATTGCTGCGGTACACTACCGGGTACCAGATGGCATAGGTGCCGGTTGCCCAGCGTCTGACGCTCTGACCTATGACTTTCACCACGTCCATGTACTCGTGTTTCAGCTCATAGGAGGGGTCAATCAGCACCAGACCGCGCCGTTCTTTGGGCGGCAAGCTGGCTTTGAGACGGGCAAAACCGTCTTCTTTGTAGATACGAACCTGACGATCGCCGCGAAATTCCTGCAGCAGCAGCGGGAAATCGGTTGGGTGCAGTTCGGTCAGGATCATGCGGTCTTGTTCACGGATCTGAGCGCGGGCTACCTTGGGTGAACCCGGGTAGTAGCGCAGGGTGTCGCCCTGGTTCAGCCCCCGGATGGCATCCAGATAAGAGGCCAGTGCTTCCGGCAGATCGTCGCGCTGCCACAGGCGCGCAATGCCTTGCAGGTATTCGCCGGTTTTTTCACTGCGTTCATCCTGCAGATCATAACGCCCCACACCCGAGTGGGTGTCGTGATACACAAAAGGTTTGTCCTTTTGCTTGAGCGCATCAAGGATCAGGCTTTGGACTATGTGTTTGATCACGTCAGCATGGTTGCCGGCGTGAAAACTGTGGCGATAACTCAGCATGGGTTACTCTGTGGTGGTCGACGAAGGGCGTTATTATGGCGTAATCCGGCCGATTATGCAGCGGGATTGTGGTCTGTCATCCTCGCGGCCACTAAAATAGAGTGAACTGCGAGCCTAAATTGCGCGAAGGGATTGAAAATCGCCTTATGCAGACGCATTTCTTCAGGAACCTACTTAAAAAGGATACGCTGATGTCGAACCCATTACTGACCATGACAGATCTGCCCCCGTTTTCACAAATCAAACCCGAACACATCTTTCCTGCGGTTGAGCAGGCCATTAAAGACTGCCGGGCCAAGGTAGAAGACGTCCTGGCCAGCGGCGAGACACCCAGCTGGGACAGCATTTGTGCGCCGCTGGCGGAAACCGATGATCGCCTGGGCCGCATCTGGTCACCGGTGGGGCACCTTAACGGGGTGAAAAACAGCCCGGAACTGCGCGAGGCCTATGAAAGCTGTCTGCCAATGCTGTCGGACTACAGCACCTGGCTGGGCCAGCACAAGGGGCTGTATGAAGCCTACAAAAGTATCCGCCACAGCGATGCGTTTACGACCCTGTCTCAGGCGCAGAAAAAATCCATTACCGATGCGCTGAAAGATTTCGAGCTGTCGGGCATCGGCCTGCCCGCGAGCGAGCAGCACCGCTATGGTGAAATCAGCAAGCGTTTGTCTGAGCTGTCGTCATCTTTCAGCAATAATGTGCTCGATGCCACTATGGGCTGGAGCAAGCTGATTGCCGATGCCGGCGAGTTGTCGGGCCTGCCGGAGTCGGCCTTGCAAGCGGCGGCGGCGGCGGCGGAAGACAAAGGTGAGCAGGGCTATCTGTTCACGCTGGAAATTCCCTCCTATCTGCCGGTCATGAGCTACTGTGATAATCGCGAACTGCGCCGCGAAATGTACGAAGCCTTCGTGACCCGCGCCTCGGATCGCGGCCCGAACGCGGGAAAATGGGATAACAGTGAAATTATCGCTGAAAAACTCAAACTCAGTCATGAACTGGCCCGTTTGCTGGGCTTTAATACCTACAGCGAGAAGTCGCTGGCCACCAAGATGGCGGAATCCACCGAGCAGGTGCTGGGGTTCCTCAATGATCTGGCCGCCCGCGCCAAGCCGCAGGGCGAACAGGAAGTGGCCGAGCTGCGTGAGTTTGCCCGCAGTGAATTTGGTGCCGATGCACTGGAGCCCTGGGATGTTCCTTACTATGCCGAGAAACTGAAACAGCACAGATACAGCATTTCCGATGAGCAGCTGCGGCCGTATTTCCCGGAGCAGAAAGTGGTGTCCGGCTTGTTTGAGGTGCTCAAGCGGGTCTTTGGCATGACGGTGACTGAGCGTGAAGGCGTGGATGTCTGGGATCCGAGTGTCCGTTTCTACGATATTTTTGATGCCAGCGGCGATCTGCGCGGCAGTTTCTATCTGGATCTGTATGCCCGCGAGCACAAGCGCGGCGGTGCCTGGATGGACGAGTGTATCGTGCGCCGCGTGCGTCAGGACGGCAGTCTGCAACATCCGGTGGCCTACCTGACCTGTAATTTCAACAAGCCGGTCGGCGGCAAGCCGGCGCTGTTTACCCACGATGAAGTGGTGACCCTGTTCCACGAAACCGGGCATGGGATTCACCATATGCTGACCAAGGTTGATGAGTCTTCGGTCTCTGGCATCAATGGCGTGCCCTGGGATGCGGTCGAACTGCCAAGCCAGTTCCTGGAAAACTGGTGCTGGGAAGAAGAAGCACTGGCCTTTATCTCCGGTCATTACGAAACCGGTGAGCCATTGCCGGCCGAGTTGCTGGAGAAAATGCTGGCGGCGAAGAATTTCCATTCTGCACTGGGTATGCTGCGCCAGCTGGAGTTTGGCTTGTTCGATTTCTCACTCTACACCAATTACGATCCGGAAACAGGCGCGCAAGTGCTCGATACGCTGGCAGCGATTAAGCGTCAGGTGTCTGTGCTGCCAAGCCCGGAATGGGGTCGCTTCCCGCACAGTTTCAGCCATATCTTTGCCGGAGGGTACAGCGCGGGTTACTACAGTTATCTGTGGGCCGAAGTGCTGTCATCCGATGCTTACTCCCGTTTCGAGGAAGAAGGCATTTTTAACCCGCAAACCGGAGCCGACTTCCTGGCCTGTATTCTGGAGCGCGGCGGCAGCGAAGAGCCGATGGATTTGTTCAAGCGCTTCCGCGGCCGTGAACCGAAGATTGATGCCCTGCTGCGCCACAGCGGCATTACCGGTTAATCATCTCTGCATCCGATCAGAAAAGGCTCCCATTGGGAGCCTTTTTTATTGTGCGCTGTTGCGAGGCGGCCGGTTTGACTATCCTTCGCTGCTGAGATGCAGTGGCCAGCCGAGATCGCTCTGGCGATGGGCTTCCTGCTGCAGCTCTGCCTCGGTCAGCGGATTGGCTGCCAGCCAGGCCTTCGGCAGGATCAGGGTGAGCTGATTGTCATCGACCGTCAGGTGCGCCGGTGGCTGGTGCTGGCCGTCTCGCCGGTGGCAGAGAATGACCGCCAGACGCAGCAGGCGCAAGATACGCACAGCGTTGAGTGCGGGGATTGCATGCTGTTCCGGCAGGCTGGTCAGGGTGTCCCTGTGCCTGCGCAGCAACTCGCCCAGCAGGTGTTTCTGCGCGCGGGTAAAACCGGGCAAGTCCAGATGCTGGATCAGGTACGCGGCATGATCGCCGCTTTGTTTGAAGCCGATCCCGGTGCCGATTTCGTGCAAGATGGCGCTGGACTGGAGCAAAGCGCGGGTTTGCTCATCGGTCTGCCAGACGGGCTGACAGTCCGCCAGTAAGGCCTGGGCGGTATCGGCCACGGTTCGGGCGTGTTCGGTATCCACCTGAAAACGGTATTGCAGGCTGTTGAGGGTTCTGGCCCGCACATCGTCGTGACGCATCTGGCTCATCATGTCATACACCATGCCTTCGCGCAGGGCGCCGCCGGCCAGTGTCATGGTCTGGATGTCCAGCGATTCAAACAAGGCGATCAGAATGGACAAACCACTCGGAAATACCAGAGCCCGCTCTAAGGTCAGCCCTTCGATATCCAGGTCTTCCAGGCGTTCATACTGCATGGCCTGACGCTGCAGACGCTTGAGTTTCGTCAGGGTGATCAGCTCATCCATACCCTGGGCAACCATGATTTCCTGCAGCGCCTGTACGGTGCCGCTGGCACCGACACAGTGCTCCCAGCCCAGTTCGCGGTAGGGAGCGACGATAGGCGCAATGGCTTGCTTTGCCGCCAGGATGGCCGCGTTGAAATTCTCGGCGGATAGGTATCTGTCTTTGAAGTAGCGTTCCAGCCAGGTGACACAACCAATTTTCAGGCTGGTCAGTGCCTTGGCATCAAACCCTTCACCGATAATGACTTCAGTACTGGCCCCACCGATATCGACGACCAGGCGTTTTCCCTGACCGCCAGAGGTGTGTGCAACGCCCTGGTAGATAATGCGTGCTTCCTCTTCACCAGGAATAATGTCGATGGGGTGACCCAGTATACTGATGGCTCTGGAAAGAAAGTCTTCGGCATTCACGGCGGTTCGCAGTGCCGCGGTACCGACAATACGGACCCGTTCAGCCGGAATATCCTGCAATCGTTCTGCAAACATTGCCAGACATTCCCAGCCGCGCTGCATGGCTTCCTGACTCAGTTCATTCTGGCCGTTAAGGCCGGCAGCCAGCCGTACTTTGCGCTTGATTTTAGCCAGCGTATGCACACTGCCTGCGACTTCACGCACGATCCACATGTGAAAGCTGTTAGAGCCAAGATCAATGGCTGCATACAGCGGGGATACGACACAACTTTCCATAGCGTCTTCTTCAGTTACTGTGTTTTCTGTGGTGAGCGACGGCGGTTATTACTGCGCTGGCGTCCCTGTCCTTGTCCCTGACGGGAACCACTGTTGCGACGACCACCGCTCTGGCGAGGTGCCCGCTGGAATTTTACCGGTGGCGGCAGATCATCCAGCAGCGCTTCGGCATCGTATTTCGATTGCGGAATCGTGTGCTCGATGTAGGTTTCAATCGCGGTCAGATTAATGGCGTATTCTTCACAGGCAAAGCTGATGGAATGACCGCTTTCGCCGGCACGACCGGTACGGCCAATACGGTGAACATAGTCTTCGGCATCGTCAGGCAGATCGTAGTTAAAAACGTGAGTAACCTGAGGAATGTGCAGACCGCGCGCTGCGACGTCGGTCGCCACCAGGATATCAACTTCACCTTGGGTGAACTGCTCCAGAATGCGTACGCGCTTTTTCTGCGGCACATCGCCGGTCAGCAGGCCAACACGGTGGTTATCGGCTTCCAGGTGCGCCCAGATGTCTTCACAACGGTGTTTGGTGTTGGCAAAAATGATCGCGCGATCCGGCCAGTCTTCTTCGATCAGGGTCTGCAGCAAACGCATCTTGTCCTGATTGGACGGGTAGAACAGCTCTTCCTGGATACGGTGACCGGTTTTTTGCTCAGGCTCAACCACCACGCTTTCCGGGTTATTCATGTGCTCGAACGCCAGCTCTTTAACCCGGTAGGACAGGGTGGCAGAGAACAGCATGTTCAGGCGCGCTTTCGGGCTTGGCATACGACGGAACAGGAAACGGATATCCTTGATAAAGCCCAGATCGAACATACGGTCGGCTTCATCCAGTACCACAACCTGAATGCTGTGCAGATCGATGACACGCTGTTTGTAGAAATCGATGATACGGCCACAGGTGCCGATCAGAATATCTACACCATTCTCCAGGTGCTGTTTCTGTTTTTCGTACGCTTCGCCACCGTAAGCCAGACCGGCTTTCAGGCCAGTGCTTGCCAGTAATGGTGCGGCATCATTGTAAATCTGAATTGCCAGTTCCCGTGTAGGTGCCATAATAATTGCACGGGGCTGATTGGTTTTTCGCTCCTCGGATGCTGGGTTCAGCATCAAATAGTTAAAGGTCGCTGTCAGGAAAGCCAGGGTCTTACCAGTCCCTGTTTGTGCCTGACCAGCAATGTCACGGCCGGAGAGCAATACCGGCAATGCCAGGGCCTGGATAGGGGTACAATTATGAAACCCTTTGTCTTCCAGTCCTTGTAAAACCAGGGGGTTTAGTCCCAGGTCGGCAAATTTCTGCTCTGTGATATGAGTCGTCTTCATTCGTATAGAATATCAGCTTAGGGTTGCAATACGAAACGTATTCAATTCAAATAGGGCATCGATTTGCTGGTTAAAATAGAATCAGCGTTGAAAATCAACCATTGGAGTGGAAGATGAGCGACAAGATTGTGCAGCTGACAGACGCAAGTTTTGATAACGATGTGATTAACGCTGCAGGCCCAGTTTTAGTCGATTTTTGGGCTGAGTGGTGCGGACCGTGTAAAATGATCGCGCCAATTCTTGACGAAATCGCAGACGAGTACCAAGACAAGCTGACTATCGGAAAGCTGAACATAGATCACAATGCCGCGACACCACCAAAATTTGGTATCCGTGGTATTCCGACTCTGTTGCTGTTCAAAGACGGCAATGTGGCTGCGACCAAAGTCGGCGCACTGTCTAAGTCACAACTGAAAGAGTTTCTGGACGCCAACCTGTAATTGGCCTACAGTAACGCGAAACCGCGTACAATGATCCTTTTGTACGCGGTGTCATTTTCAGGCCACTAGACGGATGCTGGCTTTAGTGCTAAGTTATTGCACGTAAATTATACGACAGTTCATTTCTTGACCAGCCCCATTGGTCGAAGCTTTTCTCAATTAACCATAGAACCCCTAATTTGACTGACAAGAAACCCACCACTATGAATCTTACAGAACTGAAGAACCAGCCTATCTCAAAGTTGGTTGCGCTCGGCGAAAGCTTAGGACTCGAAAACCTAGCGCGTTTGAGAAAACAGGACATCATCTTTGCCATTCTCAAACAGCACGCGAAAAGTGGTGAGGACATTTTTGGCGACGGGGTTTTGGAAATTCTGCAGGACGGCTTTGGCTTCCTTCGTAGCGCAGACAGTTCATACCTGGCAGGCCCGGATGATATTTATGTCTCACCAAGCCAGATTCGCCGCTTCAACCTGCGTACCGGTGATACCATTTCAGGTAAAATCCGGCCACCAAAAGACGGTGAACGCTACTTTGCCCTGCTGAAAGTCAACGAAGTTAACCACGACAAACCAGACAACGCCCGCAACAAGATCCTGTTTGAAAACCTTACCCCGCTGCACGCCAATGATCGCATGCGTATGGAACGTGGTAACGGCTCGACCGAAGACATTACTGCCCGTGTACTGGATCTGGCCTCACCTATCGGTAAGGGTCAGCGTGGTTTGATTGTTGCACCGCCAAAAGCGGGTAAGACTATGCTGCTGCAGAACATTGCACAGAGCATTGCTCACAACCATCCAGAGTGCGAGCTGATGGTGCTGCTGATTGACGAGCGTCCTGAAGAAGTGACCGAGATGCAGCGTCTGGTAAAAGGCGAAGTGATCGCGTCTACCTTTGACGAGCCGGCATCGCGCCACGTTCAGGTTGCCGAAATGGTGATCGAAAAAGCCAAGCGCCTGGTTGAGCATAAAAAAGATGTGGTTATCCTGCTGGATTCTATTACCCGTCTGGCCCGTGCGTACAACACAGTGGTGCCATCTTCCGGTAAAGTACTGACCGGTGGTGTCGACGCCAACGCCCTGCACCGTCCGAAGCGTTTCTTCGGTGCGGCCCGTAATGTGGAAGAAGGCGGTAGCCTGACCATTATCGCGACGGCACTGGTTGATACCGGTTCTAAGATGGACGAAGTGATCTACGAAGAATTTAAAGGTACAGGTAACATGGAACTGCACCTGTCGCGTAAGATTGCCGAGAAGCGCGTATTCCCTGCGATTGACTTCAACCGCTCCGGTACCCGTCGCGAAGAGCTGCTGGCCAAGCCGGATGAGCTGCAGAAGATGTGGATCCTGCGTAAGATCGTTCACCCAATGAATGAAACCGACAGCATGGAATTCCTGATCGACAAACTGGGCATGACCAAGACCAACGACGAGTTCTTCGAAGCGATGCGTCGTCAGAAGTCCTGATTCCACTGGCTTGATGTCACAGATTGTATAAACGCCACCTTGTGTGGCGTTTTTTTATTGCTGATAATATCGGCTGCTGTTTGAAACAGCATTCAATTGACGACTGAGGGTATCCTCTTTCAGACTGTGCCGGTCTGCCAGGAAGGCGGGCCGAAATGGACCTGATGCCCAGCGGCTCGGGAACCAACAATGAATCAAGTCAGCAATGACACGGAGTATGCAACATGCAACATGGAAGAGGCATGTGGGTCTGGTTGTGGTTACTGCTGGTCGCGCTCCCCCTGAGAGCGGATGAAATCAGTCAGCAGGAATACCAGCAGGTCACGCAGGACATCACACCGGCATTAAAAGCGCTCAAAACCCTGTACCGGGAAAGTGATATTGCCCAGCTCAATTATCAGCTGGCTGATTTCTCGGTGCTGGAGCAGGAAGCCCTGCGTTCGGTACTGGTGGACTACGCCCATACCTTCAAAAAGCTGGATGAAGAAAAGGTCGCCTGGCTTGAAACACAAGCGACCCGACAATCACGTTTCACCCTGACAGAGCAGGGCGATGGCTACCGGGTGACCCGGGCAGCATTTACCTACGGCACCCGGGCGCACCAGCTGTTGCAGCGCTGGCAGCGTGAGCAGCTGGCGGAATCCTTTGTCCGTCAGGTCGATGCCGGTGATTTGGTGCTGGCAGACTGGCTGGCCGGTGATCTCAATACCCAGCGCACCCGGCGCGATATTGCCCTGGCGCAGCTTGCTGCGCTGTCCGGCACAGGCGTGCGGTATCTCGCCGATCAGTTTCTGTCTGACAGGCAGCTGCTTTGGCTGTCTGATAACGGTTTACTGGCCAAACTGGCCGCGATAACCGGGGATGAAGGTCTGTACCAGCAATTGTGGCGTCGCCGCACCGATCAGTACAGCCGGGCCGAGCTGAACCGGCTGGCAGATGAGCTGCCGGCCCAACTGGCTGTGAGCCAACTGATGGCCGCGACCCGTAATCCCTCCCTCAAAGCCCAGGCTTACCAGGCGCTGGCTACCCTCAAGCCACTGCCGGACGAGGTGGAAATTTTTCTGTTAGGCAAGCTGTCCGAGCCGGAAGACGGCGAGCTGGTGGCCAGTAAACTGGTCAATCAGGGCCATGCTAACTGGCTCACCACACTGGCAGCAGGCACGCGCAGTTACACGTTAAAGCGTAATCTGGAAACGGCTTTATCGGCATCCATGCCCTGATGCCGGGTAAAGCGCGCTGCCGGGGCGGGAAATTTCTTTTCAGCACCTTGTTTTACCACCAATAAATACGTGCTTAACAAGCATCTTGTCAGGGATTCAGTATATAATGTGTCCTATTTTCATCCCGGCTGACCGTGAGCCGGGTCGAGCAAACAGATAGGGTGCAGGAATGAAATTCAACGATCTGCGCGACTTTATCGCCTACCTGGAAGAGCGTGGGCAACTTAAGCGCATCAAGCAGCCAATCGATCCCCGGTATGAAATGACCGAAATCTGCGACCGCACCCTGCGGGCAGGCGGACCGGCATTATTGTTCGAAAATCCGGTGGGTTACGATATCCCTGTGCTGGCGAACCTGTTTGGCACTACCGAGCGGGTGGCCATGGGCATGGGGCGTGAGGATGTGCTGGAGCTGCGGGAAGTCGGCAAACTGCTGGCGTACCTCAAAGAGCCGGAGCCGCCGAAAGGCTTCCGTGATGCCATCGACAAGCTGCCGGTCTTCAAGCAAGTCCTTAATATGCCTGCCAAGCGCCTGAGCAAAGCGCCGTGCCAGCAGATCGTCTGGCAGGGCGATGAGGTCGATCTCGATAAGATTCCGGTCATGAGTTGCTGGCCGGGCGATGTGGCGCCGCTGCTGACCTGGGGGCTGACCATTACCCGCGGCCCGGAAAAGAAACGCCAGAACCTGGGCATTTACCGTCAGCAGAAGCTGAGCAAGAACAAAGTGATCATGCGCTGGCTGGCTCACCGCGGCGGCGCGCTGGACATGCGCGAGTTCATGCAGGCCCATCCTGGCGAGAAATTTCCGGTTTCTGTTGCTTTTGGGGCCGATCCGGCAACGATTCTCGGAGCGGTAACGCCTGTGCCTGATACCTTGTCTGAGTATGCCTTTGCCGGTCTGCTACGCGGCAGCAAGACCGAGGTGGTCAAAAGCATCAGCAATGATCTGGATGTGCCGGCCAGCGCAGAAATCGTGCTGGAAGGCTATATTGATCCCAATGAATACGCAGACGAAGGCCCGTACGGCGACCATACCGGTTATTACAACGAAGTGGAAAGCCACCACGTTTTTACCGTCACGCATGTGACCATGCGCAAAGACCCGATTTACCACAGCACTTATACCGGCCGTCCGCCGGATGAACCGGCTGTGCTGGGCGTGGCGCTCAATGAAGTGTTTGTGCCGATTCTGCAAAAGCAGTTTCCGGAAATTGTCGATTTTTACCTGCCGCCGGAAGGGTGCTCCTACCGTATGGCTGTAGTGACAATGAAGAAACAGTATCCGGGCCATGCCAAGCGGGTGATGATGGGGGTGTGGTCTTTCCTTCGCCAGTTCATGTACACCAAGTTCGTGATAGTCTGTGACGATGACGTCAATGCCCGTGACTGGAATGACGTGATCTGGGCGATCACCACCCGGATGGATCCGGCGCGGGATACTGTGATGATAGAAAACACCCCGATCGATTCGCTGGATTTTGCCTCGCCTGTGGTTGGCCTGGGGTCAAAGATGGGTCTGGATGCCACCAATAAATGGCAGGGTGAAACACAGCGCGAGTGGGGGACACCTATCATTAAAGACCCGGAAGTGGTTGCTAAGGTGGACGCCATTTGGGATGAACTGGGGATTCTGGCGCAATAACGCCGGCATACCCAGCAAGAAGGTTTACCGCAATGTATCAGGTTCGTGTGTTGCCGCAGGACGTCATGTTCAGCGCCGGGGAAGAGGAAACCCTGTTGAGTGCAGCACGCCGGGCAGGACTGGCTTTTCCCCACCGCTGTCAGGTCGGGGCGTGTGCCACTTGTTTATGCCGCAAGCTGGCGGGTGAGGTCACTTACCGGCTGGCACCGGTGCTGACGGAGAAAGAGCAGGCTGAGGGATGGATATTTCCCTGCCTGGCTATGGCCCGCAGCGATCTGGTACTGACTTTGGAATAGAGGAACAGAATGTCGATTCAGTGTGAAGTGAAGTCAGTCGAGTCACTGGCGTGTAATACGTACCGTATCCTGCTGCAACCCAAGCAACAGGTTGATTTTAAAGCCGGGCAGTATTTGCTGGCGGTGATGGGTGAAAAAGACAAGCGTGCATTTTCCATTGCCAGCAGCCCTTGCCGCAGTGGCGAGCTGGAACTGCACATCGGTGCGGCTGACCACAATCCCTATGCCATGGAAGTGGTGGAAGCCATGCGTCAGGCCATGGAAGACGGGAGGGCATTTGATGTCGAAGCCCCGCTGGGAGATGCCTGGTTGCGTGAAGACAGTAATCAGCCTTTGCTGCTGATTGCCGGCGGCACGGGCTTTTCCTACGTGCGCAGCCTGCTGGATAACTGCCTGAGCCGCGGCATGAAACAGCCGATTTTTGTCTACTGGGGCGGCCGCGATGAATGCCAGCTGTATGCCCATGACGAGCTCGTTGCACTGGCTGCCAAGCACGCTAACCTGACTTATGTCCCTGTGGTAGAAAGTGCGCCACCAGCCTGGCAGGGCAAAGTGGGTAACGTACTTGAAGCGGTGAATGACGATTTTGTCAGCCTGTCTTCCTATGACATTTATATCTGTGGCCGTTTTGAGATGGCGGGTGCGGCCCGTGAACAGTTTACGGCTGAGAAAGGGGCCGATCGCGAGCGGATGTATGCCGACGCTTACGCCTTTATTTGATTGTTGCTGGTAAAAAGAAAAGCCCCTGGCATCGTGGATGTCAGGGGCTTTTTTATACAGGCGGGAAAAGTTATCAGGCGTGGGCGGCCGCGACGCGGCGCTTGACCCAGATTTCATTGACCCACAGCGACAGCAGGATAATAGCCCCGCCCACGATCAGGCGCGGGTAATCGACATCCCGGTTCCAGATCACGAGGTTAACGATAAGACCCGCCGGTACCAGGGCGTTGTTCATGATAGCCAGCGCCCCGGCGTTCACCAGGGTTGCGCCTTTGTTCCAGATGAAATAGCCCAGACCGGAAGCAACAATACCCAGATACACCAGAATGCCCCATTGGGTGTCGGTGGTCGGCAGTTTTTCTGTGTTGCCGAACAGTAAAAACATTGGCAGGGCCACGCAGACGGCGCCGAGATAGAACAGGCAAAATACCGTGTGCTGAGGCAGATCGGCCTGCTCTTTTTCCATGATGACTTTATACCCCACCTGGCCGATGGCAAAGCACAGGTTAGCCCCCTGCACAATCAGGAAACCGAGCACAAAGTCTTCATTGATGCCTTCAAATTTGATGACGGCGGCGCCTAATACCGCAATGACGGCGGTGATCAGATACCAGGCCGAAAAACGGCGCTGCAGCAAGTCATAGATGAGGGTGACATAAATGGGGGTAAAGATGGTGAACAGCAGCACTTCCGGGACCGACAGGTACAGGAAAGACTGGTAGTAAAAGCAGTACATGATGCCGAGCTGAAAAGCACCCACCACCATCAGCTTGAGTGCCAGTTTGATCGTCAGGTGCTGACGGCGCAGAAACGGCAAAAAGACCAGGGCGGCCAGTGCTACCCGGGTCAGTACCGAGAACCAGGCGTCCACCTGCCCGGCCAGATAAACCCCAATCAGGCTGAAGGAAAACGCCCAGAGCAGCGTAATCGCAGTTAAGTATCCCATGTGACATGTCCTTTGAATTTTGGCCGCCTAGTGTAACCGAAATTCTGTCCGAGCCAATGGGAGGCTGGTCTGTCCTGAGCAGAGACTGGCTGGCGTTCACAGTCGCCAGCCAGAATCGCTATGGGCGCTGAGGGAAAATCAGTGCAGCGGCACCATCAGCAAATCAACCGGTGTGTGATTAATTAACTGTTTGGTCGAAGACAGAATTTTGCTCCAGAAATCCTGGTGGTGACCGCAGATCATCAAATCAACATCCGATTGTTTAATGGTATTGCAGATTTCATCGCTCAGATCGCCGCTGCCGACAAAAGTATGAGTCACAGGATAGTTCGCTTTTTTAGCCAGATCCTGCAGCTGCTCCTGGGCGTTATCCGCCATGCGGTACTGGGCCTCGGCCATGTTGATATCAATCAGGCCGGTATACAGCTCGGCATAGTTGGTATCTATATGGATCAGAGACAGCTTGGCCCCCAGTTTCTCTGCCAGCGCAGCCCCTTTGCTGACCAGAATGTGACTGTCTTCAGATAAATCAACCGCAACCAGAATATGTTGATAGGTCATAACCCGCTCTCCTGTAAGGTTTTTTATATGCTAGCATGGCGTATGGGTAAAAAATGCCGTGCTGATCGCATTGCTTACGCTAACGGAAAATTCTGTGACACGTTAGGTAAGCAGTTGGATCGTTTTGGGATTTTTATTGCTTACCGGCAGGTTAAGCATGATACCTTGTCGTATGAGTTGCAAACTCAGTTATGCATAGTGACAATGTGTTTATTACACTTGATTAGGAAGGAGTAGTTCGATGCTTGCTCAAGCAATGGTTGAGAAACTGAATGAACAAATCAACTTGGAGTTCTTTTCATCCAACCTGTACCTGCAGATGAGTGCATGGTGCGAAGATAAGGGCTTTGAAGGAGCGGCAGAGTTCCTGCGCATTCATGCAGCAGAAGAGATGCAGCACATGCAACGTCTGTTTACCTATGTCAGCGAGACGGGTGCATTGCCGATTCTGGGTACGATTGAAGCACCGCAGCATGAGTTCAGTTCACTGGGTGAAGTGTTCCGCGCCACTTACGAACATGAGCGCCTGATCACTGAGCGCATTAACAAGCTGGCGCATGTGGCGTTTACTACGCAGGACTACTCAACGTTCAACTTCTTACAGTGGTATGTTTCAGAGCAACACGAAGAAGAGAAATTGTTTAAAGGTATTCTGGACAAGATCGAACTGGTGGGTGAAGACGGCAAAGCCTTGTTCTTCATTGACAAAGATCTTGCCGCCATGGCGAAGCAGGAATCCAGCTCTGTCATGGGTCAGCAGGCCGGCTAACAGGCTCTGGGAAATGCACGGCGGCGCCCCTTTCCGAAAGTGCGTCGCTGCTGTTTGCACCCCCAACCCTTCCCGGCCAGCAAAGAACCATGGTCGTTGTTCGGAGGGTGTTATGTTTAGTGGTGATGCAATTCTGATGGCCCTGTTTCTGGTGGCTGTAGTTAATATCTCTCGTTATGTCAGCACGCTGAAAACCTTACTGGTGGTGATGCGTGACTGTGACCCGCTGCTTTACCAGCAGGTTGACGGCCGGGGCTTTTTCTCCTCCCAGGGGAATGTGAACAAGCAAATCCGGCTTTTCCATTACATCCGCAGCCAGCAGTACCATAAGCACCACGACGAGCTTTTCATGGCCAAGTGCGACAAGGTACGTAAGCTGTTTGTCCTCGCCAGTACCAGCCTGATGGTGTTCCTGGTCTCTATCTTTGTCGTCGCTTATCTGGGGATTTGATCGATTATTGTCGACAGATTTGGTAATCCGCCCGCAGACGGGTAAAATACGCGCACTTGAAAAGGATGCCAGGTAATGCATGTCATTACCGCATCCTTTTTATTTTGTCGCTGAGTCGGATTGCGGATAAGAGAATGGCAGAAAAGTTTGATGTAGTGATTATCGGTGCGGGTGCCGCCGGGCTGATGTGTGCCGCCGAGGCCGGGAAACGCGGCCGCTCTGTGCTGGTGGTTGAACACGGCAAAAAGCCGGGACGGAAAATTCTGATCTCCGGCGGCGGTCGCTGTAACTTTACCAACTATGATGTGACGGCCAGCAACTATGTCTGCCGCAACCCGCACTTTGCCAAATCGGCGCTGGCGCAGTACACCCAGTGGGACTTCATCGCCATGATCGCCAAGCACGAGATTGCCTACGAAGAGCGGGATCACGGCCAGCTGTTCTGCCTTGATTCGGCCAAAGACATCGTCGAGATGCTGCTTAAAGAATGCGACTTGCCGACGGTACAACAGCGTTATCGCAGTGATGTCCTGGATATCAGCAAAACCGACAGCGGCTTTCACCTGAAAATCAACGCAGACACAGTATCCTGTGAATCTTTGGTGATTGCCACCGGCGGCCTGTCGATGCCCAAGCTCGGCGCCACCCCGTTTGGCTATCAGGTTGCCGAGCAGTTCGGCCTGAAAATGGTGCCGACCACGGCCGGCCTGGTGCCTTTTACCCTGCATGTCGAAGACAAAGACGCCTTTGCCGATCTGTCCGGGATCGCCGTTCCCGCTGTGGTGATAGCCGCCGACGGCACCAGTTTCAAAGAAAATATTCTGTTCACCCACCGCGGCTTGTCCGGCCCGGCAATTTTGCAGATCTCCTCGTACTGGAAGCCGGGGCAGGCGGTCTCTATCGATTTGCTGCCGACCCTCAGCCTCGACGACACCCTGCAGGCAATGCGCGACAAACACCCGAACCTGAGCCTGAAAAACTCGCTGTCCCGTTTGCTGCCCAAACGTCTGGTGGAAGCCATGATTGCGCGCGGTGATCTCGAAGACAAGCCGCTCAGGCAGCTCAACCTGAAAGAGGTTCAGGCGCTGCACGACTATTTTCACCAGTGGCAGATCGCCCCCAACGGCACCGAAGGCTATCGCACCGCCGAAGTCACCCTGGGCGGCGTCGACACCGACGGCCTGTCATCGAAAACCCTGGAAGCCAAAACCGTGCCCGGCCTGTATTTCATCGGCGAAGTGATGGACGTCAGTGGCTGGCTCGGCGGCTACAACTTCCAGTGGGCCTGGAGCTCCGGCTTTGTCGCCGGCCAGCATGTGTAATCTGAGTTGTCCTGAGTGTTTTTAACGAACTAAGCCCCGCATCGCGGGGCTGTTTTTTAGATACCGGCTTTAATTCTTAAGCCTGTTAACACCGGGCGTCCCCAATCATCACAACCAGCAAGGGCAGGGAATACTTTTTTATTGGCAGTAATTGCCGTAAGCAGTGCAGGGCAAGATCACGAACGTTTTTTGAACAAAATAGATCAGTTTGACGATCAGGGCTGGCTGTGATCATATACTCCCCTTTTTACGGGAGTTCCTAATGCATATCGATGCTTTTTCTCAATTCTTTTCAGTTATTCAAGACCCACGGCAGTCAGCAAAAATATCGTACCCACTGTTCGACATTTTGTTTCTGACCGTATGCGCCACCATTGCAGGCATGGAGGGCTGGGAAGATATCGAAGACTTTGGCGAAGCTCACCTCGATTGGCTACAGGACAAAGGACTTTTTCGCCAGGGCATCCCTGTTCATGACACTATTGCCAGGGTTGTTTCTTCCATTGAACCTAACCAGTTTCAAGACTGCTTTTTAAAATGGATGCAGGCAGCCAACGTCCATTCGAATGGCGAGCTTATTGCTATTGACGGCAAGGTGTTACGCAGCTCCTACAACCGAGAAGATCGGCAATCAACGCTCCACATGGTCAGTGCTTTTGCGACAGCCAACGGCGTTGTCATGGGACAAGTTAAAACCCAAGATAAGTCCAATGAAATCACCGCCATCCCTGAGCTGCTCAAGCTGTTAGATATCAAAGGTTGTCTTGTCTCTATTGATGCGATGGGCTGTCAAACCGATATCGCCAAGCAGATAGTTGAGCAAGGTGGCGATTACCTATTGGCAGTCAAAGGCAACCAAAAAAGTCTGGCTAAAGCGGCACAAAAAGCATTGGCGCCATTGCTCGAAAAAAGCCCAGCGTGTGACATCGAGCGCGGACATGGGCGTATTGAAGCGCGCGAATACCACGTCATGTCAGCGCAGGAGTTGACGACAGATTTCCCTGATTGGAAAGGGCTTCAAAGCGTCGGTGTTGCTATTGGCTATCGTATTGACTCAGCTGGGAAAGAGTCGCTGGAGTACCGCTACTACATTAGCTCTGCGGTGCTCACCCCCGAGCGTTTTGCCGATGCAGTCCGAGGTCACTGGGAAATCGAAAATCGGTTGCACTGGGTGCTTGATGTCACGATGAATGAAGATGCTTGCCAAATCTATCGTGGCAATGCCGCCGAACTCCTGGCTGGTGTGCGTCACATGGCTCTTAACATGCTTCGATTAGAAACAAGCAAAAAGGCGAGTATCAGGCGGAAGCAGAAAATAGCTGCCATGAATGTTGCCTATTTGGAGCAAGTAATATTGGCGGGAATCCAAGGTTTGGATAAGAAATGAGCATACGTGCTCTCGCCCTGGGTGCTGATCTGGATATGAAAGCTCAAAACATCGTGAATAAGCGGAAAGTGCTGGAGATTGAAAAATCATCAGGCGAAGGGGTACAGCTGGCTCCGCACTATAACCAGGCTGAATTTACTGTCAAACACGGCTCTGAGTATGTTCCCACTTTTACTGCAAACGAAGTAAGAGGAAGTGGTGGAGCAAATGGCAATAGTAATATCAAATATAAGCTAACTTTCACAGGTGGAACACAGCTTGATTTTGTGACTAAAAACGAAGTTGTTAAACTAAAAAAATCATCGGTTTCAGGTCAAATTTTATCGGGTGAAAATTTATTTATTACAGGGGTTAAACTTGAAAAGAATGCCAGTCTAATCACTGCAATTAAAGACTCTAATGTAACGCTTAACGAGCTAAAGAACATTGGCTATGAAACGGGAGGGATCAAAGAAACTTCAACCTATGAATATGAATTACCAGCATGGAATCGTTTTTCATATTCTTCAGGTCCAAGTGAATTTGTTTTCAAACGCACAAGTCATGATGTGCAAAAGTTCGACCAAGATTTTATCAATTCTACCATCTCATCCGGTGGTAACACTGTTCTCAATGTTAAAAACAAGCTGAACAACTCAGAAATTAAATCAAACACAGGCGTCAAGAGTAGCGGTAAGCCATCACAACAGGCACAGCAAGCGGGTTTACAAACCGCTGCGAGTAATCAGCTTGACCTTGCACTGAATACATCAACTATTAATATTCCGTTCCCCGATTTCCGCCTGCCGACCAGCCCGAACGGCCTGTTCGTGTATAACAATGGCCCGGACAGTCAGTATCTGATTGAAACCAATCCGGCGCTGACCGATCTGGATCAGTTTCTGGGATCGGATTACTTCTTCGACAGCATAGGCTTCGATCCGCAAAAGGATCTCAAGGTGCTGGGGGATGCCTTCTATGACACCCGCACCATCACCTCAGCCATTTTCGAACAAACGGGTCAGCGTTATCTGAATGACGATGTCGGCACGGATCTTGACCAGATGCAGCAACTGCTCGACAGCGCAGGCCAGCAGAAAGACAGCCTGAACCTGCAGGCCGGGGTGGCACTGACACCAGAGCAGGTCGCCGGACTGACGCAGGATATTGTCTGGTGGGAACCGGTTGAAGTGAATGGCCAGCAGGTGCTGGCACCCAAGCTCTATCTGTCGAAAGTGACGCAGGACAATATCAGCGGCGGCGCGTTGATCAGCGGCAGCGAGGTCTATGCAGAAGCCGGCAATATCGTCAACAGCGGCCAGATGGACAGCAAGGGCAAACTGCATCTGGTCAGTGATGACAGTATCAGCAACCTGGGCGGCAACATCACCGCGGGCGGCGATATTGAGATGAATGCTGTGAATGATATTCAGAATATCAGCGGCCAGCATTCACGGACGCGGTACGGTCACCATGAATGCCGGTGGCTCGATTGAAAATACCGCTGCCAATGTCACTGCCGGTGGCGATCTCAGCGTCAAAGCCGAAAAAGACATCATAGTGACCGCGGAAACCCAGCGCGATGTCATCAAAACCCGTGATCAGGAACACCTGAACGTGGCTGTGCTGGGTTCCGGTTTATCTGCCGGTGGTAACCTGAGCTTTGATGCCGGGGAAAATATTGCTGTGACAGCATCGGATTTGGACGCAGCCGGCCAGCTGGCAATGGTTGCCGGCTGGGACGTTGCGCTCAATACCCTGGTGAATGAAGCATTCAGCCGTGAAGAAACGCACAACAGTCAGTCGGTCAGCCACACCAGGCAGCATCAGGGGACGCAGCTGGCGGCCAATGATGGCGTGTTTATTCAGTCCGGCAACGATTTCACCGCAACCGGCAGCCAGATGTCGACGCAAGGTGATGTGGTTGTGCAGGCGAAGGGCGATATCACTTTTCAGGCCGTCAACGACAGCGAATACCATTACGACCAAACCACTCAAAAGAAATCCTTTGGCCGCAAAGAAACGGCCATTCAGGAATCGCTGACCGAAACTGTGGTCGGTGCCGATGTCTCGGCGGGCGGCAAAATCATTGTCAAAGCCCAGAAGATTGACAGTGTTCAGACCGCGGGTGGGGACAGCGATATCACGATTATCGGTTCTAACTTTACCGCGGGCGGGGGCATTGAAGCCTCGGCTGATGGTGATGTGACCGTCACCGCGCAGCAGTACCAGAGCTACAGCCGCGACGAGACCATTAAACAAGGCTTTGGCGGCCTTTCCGGCTCACATAAATCTGAGATGGATTCCGCCACCCTGCTTGATGCCAGCGGCATGATGAGCAGCGACAACATTGATATCACCTCCGGTAAGTCAATCAGGCTGGTGGCCAGTGATGTCGACGCAGACGGCGATATTACGGCCACCGCCGTCGATGAGGTGATTATCGCGGCCGGACAGGAAAGCCGTCAGCACGAAACATTTGAGCAGGAATACGGCGCATTCAGAGGCGGTGACCTGTTCTCTATGGATTCTGAACGCCAGGGCGAAATCCACAACACTGCTAAAGGCAGCGCTCTGTCGTCCGGCGGCACTATGAATATCAACGGTGGCAGTGTGACTGTGATCGGCTCTGATGTCAGCGCAGAAGCCGACGCCAATTTCACGGCAGATACTGGCAGTGTCACCGTGCTGGCGGCGGAAGAAAACCATAGCACCTGGTCGTCCACGGAATCCCTGTCGGTTAACGTGGAAGATGCTCTGAAATCAGTGGTGAACCCGTATGAATCGGTAAATTTTGACGGCGGTCAGGCCAAGCTGACACTGGCAAAAGCCGAGTACAGTAAAGCTGACAACAAGACCGATGCCACCACCCATCGCGGTGCGTCCATCATTGGCAAAGGCACGGTGCTGATGGACGCCGCCGAAGATATTGTGATCCAAGGATCTGATGTACTGGCCGACGCCGATGATGATGGCAACGGTAACATTGAACTGACCGCGGCGAACAGTGTCCTGATCCGCGAAGTACTCGACACGGAATCGACCACCTCTTCCAGCATGCAGGGTGAAGCCGAGCTGAGCCTGGTGGTGCAGCATCAGGCCGTGGAAACGGGCAAAGCGGCGATCGCACTGAAAGAGTCTGCTGAAAAGCTCAAACAGGCGGAAAAGGATTACCGACAGTACCAGAAACAACTCGACAGCCTTGAGAATACGCTGTCTGAGCTGGAACAGGCATTGGCGCATAATGAACCGGGTGTGAACGCGGCGGATATTGCTGAGCTGAAAGGCATCATCAGTGATGTCAAAAGTGATGAAGCGTTCTATCTTGCCAGCATTACATTGGCGACAGTGGATGTGGCGTCGAAAACCACCTTGTTGATGAAGCAGGGAGCCGCCGCAGCGCAAAGCACCAGTACACTTGGGGTCGATGCGGGTCTCCATCTTGATATGTCAGTTACCCAGACCGACAGCAAGAGCACCAGCTCAACCGCACGAGGCTCGTCACTCGCGGGCCAGAATATCGTTGTGAAGTCAGGTACCCAGACCGATCAGCAGATTCTGGTGCAGGGCAGCTCGCTCACCGCCAAAGAGGGTGTGACGCTGGATGGCGGTACGGTCAGTGTACTGGCCGCTGAACAAACACAGCAGAGCCAGTCTCAGACGGAAAGCGGGACCATCAGCGCGTCGATGACGGTGCACGGCAGCAGCACCGGCGGCAGTCTCAATGCCAGCCTGAATCAGTCGGAGCAGCGCAGCCAGTCGACCACTTATGTCAACAGCGGGGTGTCGGGTAATAACATCACCATCAACTCCCGTGGTGATACCCATATTCAAGGTGCCAATGTCGATGCCGCTGAGTCGCTGAACCTGGATATCGGCGGCGATCTCAATGTCGCCTCAGTGCAGGATCGCCACAGCTCAAGTAATCAGGGGGCCGGGATCAGCGGTGGTGTCAGTCTGAGCGGCAAGGGAGAAACCACCGGCAGTAATGGCGGCCTGAACGCCAGCAGCGGCCGTGTTATCAGCTCGGAAACCCAGCTCACCACCCTCACCTCGGGCGGCACGGCGGATATCAAGGTCGCGGGCAACACCGACATTACCGGCGCGCTCATTGCCACCGTCGATGAAGACGGCAAGGATCTCGGTAACCTGACGCTCAATACCGGCAGCCTGAGCTACAGCGATCTCAACAACACCAACTACCGTCAGCACCAGTCGGCAGGCATCACCACCAGTGTCGGTGTGCAGCAAGGGGGTATCGATTCCACCTACAACAGCACCAACCTGCAATACACCAGCACTTCGTCCTACAGCAAAGACAAAACGCTCGCAACCTTGGGGCAGGGCGAGATCACCCTTGCCGACGACAGCGACATCACGGCGCTGAACCGCGATACCAGCACTACCAGCCGCGACCTGTTCGAAGTCGACCGCCAGCAGGGCAACGTGGATGTCACCCTCGACCACCGCCTGCTGACGGAAGAAGGCCGCAATAACATTGCCGAGGATGTGAAGCGGAATGGCATCTTTGTCGATGCCGTCATGGATGTGGCACAGAAAGAAAGCATCGGCCTGCTGGGTGATGCCGAAAACGGCGTAGAGAATTTCTTTGCCCATCAGGACAACAAGCAGAAATTCTTCACCGCCACCAAAAACTTCGTCACCGGGCCAGAGAATGCGGCACTGGTCGCTGTGCTGAACGACAGCCACACCACCCCGGCGCAAAAACAGGCAGCCTACGGTGCGTTGTCGGGATACATCTCAGATGAACTGGGCATTACTCCGGCAGAAGCCCTACTGGCCGTGGTTGAAACCTATGGCGACCAAGCTACCAGAGGGGCTTACGCGAACGGCACCCTGTACATCAACGACAGTGAACACTATCGCCTTGAAGATGCGGTCAACACAGTCGGCCATGAAACCCAGCACTATATAGACGCGCAGCGCGGGCATCAGGGTGACGGTGAGACTTACGAACAGAACCGCGAGCAGTATGCCGAAGTGATGGGAGAAGCCACAGAAGATTACCTGAGCTTCAACTACAGCAATGCCGGTCATGGCGAGTTTGGCAGCTGGAATACCCAGAACGGCACTCAGAGCAGCGAGCTGATTTCGCAAAACCAAAGCCGTTTTGACCACGACAGGCAAAGCGGGCAGATGGATTTCCGCTTGCCGAATGAAAAAGAGCAGCATGCCCTGAACAAACTGGCCGGGGATGATCCGGCGAAACAAAGGGAACTGCTGAGCGCCGCCTGCGCGATGATCAAGTGTTCGGCAGAGTTTGCTTTTGGGAGTGATGAGCGGGCTTACTATCAGGCACTGGAAGCGGAGGGAGCCCAGAACACCGATGCCCAAACGGTTCTGAAAAACTACCACGAGAGCTATGTGCAGCAGGGAAACAGTTACCCGGTTGCAGAGACTGTTGTCATCAAAGACCAGTTTGGTTATGGGGCAATTGATCGACTGAGCGATTCAGAAACGCTGGCGATGAACAATTTGATTGCGTCGATGGCGGAAAACCTGAATCTGTCTGAAGCACAGGCCGCAACACTGGTCGCCTCACTGGGCGTTGCAGCGGGGCTGGCATCAGGAAAAATCAACGTAGGCAAGTTGAAGTGGCCCGGCAAGCCGGGGACAAAACCACAGACAGAGACTCATGTTCAGGGTAGTGCCGGGGCGCTGGATGATGGTAGAGTGGTGGGTGAGGATATCGTAAGTACTATTCCTCAAATAAAATCAGAGAGCGGTGGTACATTAATTTTTCATGAAAATTTAGATGGTCATACAATAAGAAGGCATGTTGGTAAATCTGATTCTGAATTGGTCTCAAGATTAGATAATGAACCAGATATTTTGGGTTCGTCTACATATCCAAATATTGATACAGCGCAAAAGGTCGTAGGCGAAGTGCTAAATAATAATAGAGACAAGATTCGTGATTGGTTATCAAATGGTTCTAAAGAAAGGTTGACCTTAAATGAAAGTTTTGATTATGAGATTGGTCGTGTCGTCTTACAAGGTTCAACGGATTCGATGCCTTCAAAAAGGGCTTTCGTTTTGCTTGTTAGAGACCCTCTAGCGCCGAATGGATACCGAGTACATACCTCTTTCCCAAAACCAAATAATTAGGATGTTCGTATGAACGATATTATCAAGTACTTTTTTGAAGCGTATTTTCATCAAGATTGGCGATATGAGTATAGTTCATCCAGAGAGTTACTTGAGGACTTTATTAGGATGGAATCTGAGAGTACAGTTCATGACCTTGCTGGTGCATTTAAGGAGTTAATGGAATGCCCCGATGTTTTACAGGATAGAGTAAATGAATGTGATGGTAATTTTAATCCTGAGAGTGAAGAGATGTCTGCCATAGAGTGGATAAGTATGGCGTTAACTATTTTACAAAGAAATACAAGGAGTGATATTTCCGGATAATCACCCCCGATTTCAGATAATAAGTGCGACATTCATGGGAAGGTGTAGAAGAGGAAGCCAACTGCTGAAAGTGGTACGCTC
>NZ_JASJOJ010000155.1:0-698 GCF_038519165.1 Photobacterium sp. SP02 | reverse complement strand
CCCTGCCTCGATAGCTCAGTCGGTAGAGCAGAGGATTGAAAATCCTCGTGTCGGTGGTTCGATTCCGCCTCGAGGCACCATTTTTAAAAATTATGGTGCTACTAAGCAGTAACGATATCTGTTTGTCGCGATGCGACAACGTGTCGGTCCCTGGCCGGGCGCGGTAGATTCCGCCTCGAGGCACCATATTTTTTATGGTGTTTTGTTGACACTATAAAGCAAGACAATTCCCCCTTAGTTCAGTCGGTAGAACGGCGGACTGTTAATCCGTATGTCGCTGGTTCAAGTCCAGCAGGGGGAGCCACTTAAATACATTGCTTAACTGCAGTGTATGTCCTCCAAACTGGTAAGCACTAAGTGCTCAATGTCGCTGGCCTGGCCGGCCGCGTTAAGTCCAGCAGGGGGAGCCAAATTGCAAAGCGAAGATTGATCATCTTTGTTCTGCCTCGATAGCTCAGTCGGTAGAGCAGAGGATTGAAAATCCTCGTGTCGGTGGTTCGATTCCGCCTCGAGGCACCATATTAAAAAGTGCTTGGGAAATGCCTGTAAGATTATGTTTTCGCTTTGCGAAAATGTGTCGGTCCCTAGCCGGGCGCGGTAGATTCCGCCTCGAGGCACCATACAATTCCCCCTTAGTTCAGTCGGTAGAACGGCGGACTGTTAATCCGTATGTCGCTGGTTCAAGTCCAGCAGGGGGA
>NZ_JASJOJ010000154.1:0-735 GCF_038519165.1 Photobacterium sp. SP02 | reverse complement strand
CCTGCTGAAATGCCTCTTTCTGGGGCAGGATGTCACCACGAAGCCAGGCCACTTTATCTTTGCGGATCAGTAAATGGGTAAATAAAGACTGAGCAGGATCGCCATGTTCAATCACCCAGTTAATGCCGGCTTCGTGCCCTGAACAGGCCAGCTGATGCCGGGCCATACGGCTTACTTTCGCAGAGCCATCCCGGATACACTTTGTGGCGAACTCTGCATTCAATTCATGACGGCGCACCAGGGCCCGCATGGCCAGTTCAGATTGAGGGATCTGGCTGATGGCCGCGGACTGCAAGGTCTCAAGAAGCTGTGTTGATGTCGCCAGAGATACCGTATCCAGCCACATCTGTGCCTGCAGTTTATCGGCCAGCAGTAACGACAATTTCCCCGCAGTCGGATCAAGCCGATCAATCTCTGCTGAGCTCAGCACCCACAGCAGCACTTGAGGATGGGTGTCGGCCAACGGGTATACATAGCCAGGCTCAACCCGAAAAAGCGCCACAAACACCGCCATCAACCGAGCCAGTTTCTTGTTCAGCAAGTGGTAATAACGGCTGTCATTGTCAGGCAACCCTTTGTCCAGTGCACGATGACGCTGAGCCAGCAAGAAGCGCACTGCTTCGGCAGCACTATCCGCTTTCTCTCGAGCAAAACCCTGTATACCCGGTGCAGAGGCTTCAGCGCGCTCAACCGCCTGCTCTATCTCGGTACTTTCTGTCGATCCGAAGAAAGCGC
>NZ_JASJOJ010000153.1:0-740 GCF_038519165.1 Photobacterium sp. SP02 | reverse complement strand
AGCCTGGGCAAGAAACCCGTGACCCGTGTGCAGTGCCGTTTGCTGATAGAAGAGCATATCGATAAAACCCTGACGGTGGTGGGTGAGCGTCAATGGATCACTCAGGCCGGTCAGGTGGATGTCACTGTCCCCGCCCCTTTTATCGAGCGTCCGGTGACTTATGCCCACGCGATAGGGGGAGACGATCCTCGTAACCGGATTGGCTGCGGGGTTGCGAACAAAACGATGGATTTGCTGACCCAGCCTGTGCCTTCAGTGTTCTATTTGAAACAGGACTGGCAGCCAGATACCGCAAAGGTGCAGCCTGCCGGGTTTGGTCCGCTGGCTGTCTTTGATGCGGCGCGTGCCCGTCTGGCGGGGACGTTTGATGAGAAATGGTCAGAAGAACGCCGCCCGCTATATCCGGTTGATTTTTCGACGGCCTTTTACCAGTCAGCGCCTGTTGACCAGCAGACAAAAGGGTTACTGGCAGGCGGTGAGCGTATCATTGTGTCTGGTTTCAGTCATGAAGAGACGCTCTATTTTACGTTACCGCGGCGCACTTTTGTTGCCGAAGCGGCGTTTGGCAGCCAAAAGCGCCAGCAAACCATGGCGCTGCATACCTTATCCGTGGATGCCGATACCTTGATGGTGACGGCCACCTGGTCGGCCGCATTTCCTTGCCAGGGACAGGAGGCTGACTTAGTCAATACTGTTATTTCTGAAGAAAAGGCTGTTGTATGAGTTTATCCGCTGCTCGT
>NZ_JASJOJ010000152.1:0-766 GCF_038519165.1 Photobacterium sp. SP02 | reverse complement strand
GCTGTCAGTCAGTACCTGTTAATCCGTGACTGCTCCCATACCGTCACCTTGCTGGCAAAAACCCAGAACCGGGAGCTGGGGACAGAGCTGAAGAAAAATGATGTGGTGCCTTTGAATGGCTTCGAGACCATCGAGCTGTTCAACCATCACAGCACGGCAGTCACGCTGAAATATCAGCTCACCGATATTCCGGTCAACACCCAGTCAGATGCAGTGGCGATTAGTGGCGCGGTGGAGGTGCACAGCATCCGTGAACCCGTGACCATTGATGCCATTCAGCAGACCGTGCCCGTGTCTTTTGATGCGCCTGTGTCTATTGCGAACTGGCCCGCGGTGCAGCCTGTGAGCGGAAAGATCACCATAGGCAATTTGCCTGAGGTGCAGGCGGTGCGCGGGGAAGTGGCGATCACCAACCTGCCCGAAGTGCAGACCGTGAACGGTCAAGTCACTGTCGGTAATTTGCCGCAGGTGCAGGAGGTCAGCGGTCTGGTTGCGGTGGCCCGCAGTGATGCGATTGCCAGTGCGGTGATCTCATTAGAGCAGGCAACCACCACGCAACTTCTCGCCGCCGACAGTCAGCGCCAGTCGGTACTGGTACAGACAGACAAAGCCCTGTTCGTCGGGGGTGAGGGCGTGGATAACCTGACGGGCATTTACATTGCCGCTGGGGAATCCATGACGCTGGATACCGGGGCGGCGGTGTATGGCTATGCGCTGGAAGGGGCCACGGTTCGGACACTGGCAGAGGTGCGCCATGGCTAGATTA
>NZ_JASJOJ010000151.1:0-802 GCF_038519165.1 Photobacterium sp. SP02 | reverse complement strand
GCTTGAGATTTGCCTGAGGTGTTCGATCATGATTTCTTTATTGACCCAAGGAACAACAATCGCTTCACCGATTCCTCGGCTTGGGCAAACAGAGCCAAACAAATAGGCGTAATCGAATTGCTGCTGCCGAACCGCTCTGGGACGTGTTCCATGCGGTGCCCAAAGCCGTGTCGTCGTATTCTGCTGGCCAAATCTGGCTTCATCCTGGAACCAGACATCCACTTGCTCAAGGCTGATATGGCCCGGGATGTTACGGATCGTTTCCAGTAGGAAGTTTTTTAAAAGCTTCTTGCGTTGCTTGGCATTGTTTAGGGTGTTTTGAGCGGGATGTTATCCATGAAAATCCCATATGATCGAGCAAATAGTAAATGGAATCAGGGTGATAGTGTTTATCAAACGTCTGGACAATATATGCATGGATATCGGCACCCGTGAGTCTACCGCCTTGCGGGTTATGGGCATTGTCTTTGATATATTGGCGGAGTTGTTCTTGTTGCTCAGGGGATAAGAATGAAGGTCTACCTGTTCTTGGTTTTTCCTGAAGTCCTTCGAGGCCTTCTTCGAGAAAGGTATGAACCCATTTGTTGACACTGGTTCTGCTGACTTTGAGAAACTTGGCAATTTGAGTGCGGGACTGGCCCTCTTTAAAATGGGCAAGCGCGAGTAATCTCATTTTCATTTGAATGGATTTTTGCTGGCTTGCCAGCTTTTTGAAGTCAATGTTATTGAGGCTATCCATAGCGATTTGACCACCTGAAAGAGAAGCCTCAATTAGATCATATTCTTACTTAGAATGGTATTA
>NZ_JASJOJ010000150.1:0-804 GCF_038519165.1 Photobacterium sp. SP02 | reverse complement strand
CCGGCGCGAGGCTGACGAAGAGCCTGAAGATGATGTGGTGATGCAGAAAGCGGCAGGGCTTGCCGGAGGTGTCCGCTTTGGCCCGGACGGGAATGAAGTTATCCCCGCTTCCCCGGATGTGGCGGACATGGCGGAGGATGACGTAATGCTGATGACAGTATCAGAAGGGATCGCAGGAGGAGTCCGGTATGGCTGAACCGGTAGGCGATCTGGTCGTTGATTTGAGTCTGGATGCGGCCAGATTTGACGAGCAGATGGCCAGAGTCAGGCGTCATTTTTCTGGTACGGAAAGTGATGCGAAAAAAACAGCGGCAGTCGTTGAACAGTCGCTGAGCCGACAGGCGCTAGCTGCCCCGGGAAGCTTCCCTATAGTGAGTCGTATTAAATTCGTAATCATGGTCATAGCTGTTTCCTGTGTGAAATTGTTATCCGCTCACAATTCCACACAACATACGAGCCGGAAGCATAAAGTGTAAAGCCTGGGGTGCCTAATGAGTGAGCTAACTCACATTAATTGCGTTGCGCTCACTGCCCGCTTTCCAGTCGGGAAACCTGTCGTGCCAGCTGCATTAATGAATCGGCCAACGCGCGGGGAGAGGCGGTTTGCGTATTGGGCGCTCTTCCGCTTCCTCGCTCACTGACTCGCTGCGCTCGGTCGTTCGGCTGCGGCGAGCGGTATCAGCTCACTCAAAGGCGGTAATACGGTTATCCACAGAATCAGGGGATAACGCAGGAAAGAACATGTGAGCAAAAGGCCAGCAAAAGGCCAGGAACCGTAAAAAGGCCGCGTTGCTGGCGTTTTTC
>NZ_JASJOJ010000149.1:0-900 GCF_038519165.1 Photobacterium sp. SP02 | reverse complement strand
GATTGACCGAAGTAATCCAGGTGAAAGTGATACTGTTAGAATTTTGATTCAATGGCCTGATGACAGTCAAAGCTATGTGGTTTTTAGCGAGTGTTATTTTTTTGAAGCTAAAATGAATTTTGGTGTTATTGCAGAAGAGAGTATTTTGGGGGCTGATTGTAATAATTACGATGAACAGATTCTAACCGTTCAGAGTAAATGGTCATCATTAGGTGTAGGGCTAGATAAATTACTTTGTTACAAAATATATACTAACTCTACAAATAGCACTTTAAAAATATATGCTTTATCTATGGAAGTTCTATAAGCCCGCATTAGTGGGCTTGTTAATCTCTTAGTTGCTCGCCTTTCCGAATCCTAACTTCTGGACTGATATTTAATTATCAGACTTTCTAGCACTTTCCGCGGCTGCTCAGGACAGTCGCCCTAAAGAAAAGCTGGTTGCAGGATCTAAGAAAGCTGGGTGAACCGCTATTCTAATCTCGTTTGGAATACCGATTTACCTGATTTTCAGGCGAACAGAAGTAACGACGCAGAACGTTTAGTTGGTTACCAGCGCGAGCGGGTGATCAGCGCAGATGCCGGAAATGGTGAAACGACACTGCTATCCAGCATCGAAGTGACCGCTGCCTATACTTATGATCCTCTGGGACGCCGGATCAGCAAAACCGTCAATGGTGAGCAAACGCAGTTCTACTGGCTGGGGAACACTTTACTCCGTGAAAACGGCCCTCAGGGTCAGAAAGACTATACCTACGGCGCCACAGGCTACGCCCCCGTCACTGTCGATGCAGACGGTCAGATTTCAGATGTGCTGAGTGATCACCTGTCCGCCCCGGTCGGGCTGATTCAGGCACAAAACCTGATCTGGCAACAGGCGAGAAGCCCGTTTGGGAAAGC
>NZ_JASJOJ010000148.1:0-933 GCF_038519165.1 Photobacterium sp. SP02 | reverse complement strand
CATGGGCTTATGTTGGTTTTGCTGACGCTGTACCCCTGAATGGTCGCGGCCTCCAGGGTCGCGGGCATTTGCGGCGGTGGGGTGACGCTCAGCAGCACATCCGCCTGACGCTGGCCGCTGTTATCGCCGTGGGCCGGGTCGTAATACCCCGGATGTATTCCCCCGGCAGCTAACCAGTAACGCAGCTCATAGTTGTGTGTGGAGACAGGAAACACCATGCCCATGTTGAACGACTTACCTTGCGCCTGATACGAGGCAATCACAGGTTTGAGCACGCTGGCACTGATTGGGTGCCGGGGAGTGCCGTTGTCCGTTTTCGCCAGGTTCGGCTTGATCGCGTCCCAGACGTTATTGGCCACCGTGATGGCGTTACCGTTGAGATCCATGCTGAACGCCGTGATCACCTCCGCTTTGGTACCTATGCCTATGGTGGCACCAATCGGCTGTCCGGCCAGCATGTGGGCACCATCCAGCTCGCCGTCAATCACCCGGTCCAGCAGCACTTTCCAGTTGGCCTGGGCTTCCAGTGACACATACAGGCCTTCGTCTTCGAAAAAGAAGTTTTCATACGCCACGGCCAGCGGGGCCATATCGGTCAGCTTGATAAAGCCGAACTTCAGCTCATCTTTTTCCGGCGGGCCTATCTGGGCCTGTGCCGGCAGCGATATCAGGCTGGCACTTGCAATGCCGGCTATCATCCATCGATTGATCGATTCCATATCCAAACCTCTTCCATAGATAAAAAACAAAACGTTAAAAACAAAAAACGCCGCCCTCCCCGAAAGGAGCAGCGACGTTGCTGTAGTGATCAATTTTTTCAGTGGCGCGTGACGTTAGCGCCGGGTCATAAACGGTTCAGGCTGGCCGGACGCATTGAGGATGTCTGGGGGTTTCTGGCCCAGGGCGACATCTTTTGCCTGTCATCCGATACCG
>NZ_JASJOJ010000014.1:0-90871 GCF_038519165.1 Photobacterium sp. SP02 | reverse complement strand
CTAAAATGGCTTCCGCTGCCGGGTAATTGCCACGGGTTTTTTCGCGTGTCTTCTTACGGGCCTGATCAAACACCAGACCACGGCCCACAGGGTTGCCGCCCATCGCCCAGTCCTGGAAACTGTGCTTGCGTACCGGCTTGCCTTTCAGCGCCAGTGTTTCTGCCACCTTGAGCAAAATACTGTCCGGCACGCATTCATCGACCACGCCCAATTTCTTGGCTTTTTTGGCGCGCAGCTGTTTACCGGTCAGGATCATATCGAGCGAATTGGCCACGCCAATCAGGCGAGGCAGACGCTGTGTGCCGCCTGAGCCCGGCAGCAGGCCAAGCTGGACTTCCGGCAGACCCAGTTTGGTGGCGTCGGAGTCGGTACATACCCGGCTGTGGCACGCCAGCGCCAGTTCAAGACCGCCGCCCAGGCACGGGCCATGAATGGCAGCGACCACATGAAACGGCAGCGCTTCAAGACGCTGGAACATCTGCTGCCCCTGCGTCGCCAGCTGCTCGGCTTCTTTGGCCGTGGTGCATGCCGCCAGCATGCGGATATCCGCCCCGGCGACAAAGTTATCCGGCTTGCCGGAATACACCACCAAGCCTTTGATCTCTGCTTTTTTCGCTTCCAGCTCATCCAGCACGCTGCCGACCTGAGTGGCAAAGGCGGCCTGGAGGGTATTCATTTTTTCCCCGGGGACATCAATTTTCAGCCAGGCAAGGCCATTCTCGCCGTAGCTCAGGCTGAAAGCTGATTGCGGCTCAACCGTATGTTCTGTATTCGTCTGTTCAGTCATGGTTACATCCGTCATTATTCAGTCTCCAGGATCATGGCAGCACCCAAACCACCGGCGGCACAGGCTGTATTCAGCGCCAGACCGCCACCGCGACGCTGCAGCTCGCGCAGCGTTTGTGTAATCATTCGCGCGCCGGTGGCGGCAAAGGGGTGACCATAAGCCAGCGAACCACCCAGGACATTGAATTTATCCATGTCTATCTCACCAATTGCGTCGCTGCGACCGAGTTTTTCCTGGGCAAACTTCTTCGAAGCAAACATTTTCACATTCGCCAGAGTTTGCGCGGCGAATGCCTCGTGCATCTCAATCAGGGTCAGATCTGAGAGTGTCAGACCGGCACGGTCCAATGCCAGCGGGGTCGCATAGGATGGCCCCATCAGCATATCCTGCTCTACGCCTATCGCAGAAAAGGCATAAGAACGAATATAGCCCAGCGGTTTCAGGCCCAGCTCTTTGGCCCGGCCTTCTCGCATCAGCAGTACCGCCGCACCACCGTCGGTCAGCGGCGTACTGTTGGCGGCCGTCACTGTGCCAAATTTACGGTCAAAAGCCGGACGCAGTTTCGCGTAGCCTTCTACCGAGGAATCTTCGCGAATATTGTTGTCTTTATCGATCCACTGACGATACGGTTCCGGGAAAGCGGTGATCACCTCCCCCTGAATCAACCCATCCCGCCACGCCTGAGCTGCCAGGCTGTGAGAACGGTGGGCCAGTGCATCCTGCTCTTCACGGCTGATTCCGTGCGTTTTTGCCATTTGCTCCGCTGTCTGGCCCATACTTAAACCGGTTGAGTATTCGGCAACAGCAGGCGGAACAGGCATTAAATCTTTCAGGCTGAGCTTACTGAGCAGGCCCATTTTTTTGCTCATGGTTTTCGCTTTACTGAGCGCCAGTAGCGTGGCAGCCAGTTTTTTAGACACACCAATAGGTAAGACCGATGAGGAATCCGCACCGCCTGCGATCCCGATATCAATGGTGCCCGAGATAATACTCTCAGCCACATTCGCCGCAGCCTGGAAACTCGTTGCACACGCTCGGGTCACACTGTACGCATCGGTGTGAATATTCATCCCGGTTCCCAGCACAATTTCACGGGCAATATTCGGTGCTTCAGGCATCTGCACGACCTGACCGAACACGACCTGCTCAATCAAAGCGGGATCAAAATCAATCTTTTGCAGCATTTCATTGACCACCATCTTGCCCAGATCCAGTGCAGGCACACCGTTAAAGGCTGTAGCCTGGCGGGCAAAAGGGGTACGTAATCCGGTTACAACAGCGATGCGTTCACCCTGTTGGGTCGTGAGATTCTGGCGACGTGTCATCGCGGCTCCTTATCATTATGGTAGAGGTCAGACCACACCGATTGTAACGGCATTGTTATTTAATTCAAATTAATGTTTAAGAAGTTGGAGCAACCAAAAACAATGAAAAGTGTAAGGAGTTAAAACATAGCGCAAAAAAAAAACCACACCGCTATGGTATGGTTAACAAACTCAACGTGTCAGTCGTTTGTGCAAGTTTGATAAAAAGAGCGAACAATAACGTTCAGCATTCCTTATTGAGTTATCAATTGAAATACTGACACTTTCCGCGCGCAAGTAGTTGAAGGGTATACTCAGTCCGTAAAGGACGTTATCAGGGGGTCAAACCCGATAACACAGCTACTATAACGAAAGCGGGTTGACAGATATTGAGGGAAATCAATAACACAACAGTCTATTTTTATGAATCCAATTCCTGTTATCTCCCGTATTATTGACTACAGCTCAATGGATACGGACGGGCTACATCATGATTAAGCATTTTTTTCGCAAGAAAAACACAGGTACCTCGGTCTCTGTGGATATGAATAAACAGACACGCTATGAAGCCCTGGTCAGGGCCTGGCACAAAGACCTTTACAGGTACGCCTACTGGCTGTGCCATGATCAGCATATTGCCGAAGATTTGGTGCAGGAAACCTGCCTGCGCGCATGGCGATCGCTAGACAGCCTCAACGATGACAGTGCAGCCAAAGCCTGGTTGATCACTATTCTGCGTCGCGAAAATGCCCGGCGTTTTGAGCGCAAGCAGCTCGATTTGGTCGACATTGACGATCACCCCGTTGCTGATGATCATGACACAGACGCAGGTGGTTTAAATGAGTCTGAACTGGGCCAGTTACAACAGATGATCAAACAGCTGCCGTCCGAATACCGTGAACCTTTGGTTTTACAGGTCATGGCTGGATTCAACGGTGATGAAATTGCTAATATTCTTGGACTGAACAGAAACACAGTGATGACCCGATTGTTCAGAGCGCGTAACCAGTTAAAAGATGCTTTAGAAAAGCAAACCGAGCGGAGGGGCCACCAGAATGGACGATCTTGAATTTCGTCGCCGAATTTTGGCAGATCCTAATGATCAGAGTCCAGAAATGGTCGCTACGAAAAATGCGTCAATCGCTAATCGTAAACTTCACGATGAGTTACAGCAATTAGACAGCAAACTGTCTGCAGCGATGAAAGTGGATGTTCCGGAAGATCTGGCCGATAAAATCTTGTTCCGCCAGTCCGGGCAAGGCTATCAGGCCGAGAAAAAAGTCCGTCGTCATTTAGCGATTGCGGCCTCGGTGGCTTTCCTGTGCGGCTTGCTAATCGGTCAGTTTCAGCCCGGATTTTCGCTGAGCCCTGCCGAAGACATGGGTCAGATTGCGCTGGCGCATATTTATAACGAAGCCCCATTTGTCGATCAGGTTGATGAAGGTGTGTCTCTGACTCAGGTTAACGCCAAACTCAAGCCTTTCGGGCCAGAGCTCAGCGGCCTGCCTTCTCATGTTTACTATCTCAATCATTGTGGTTTTAATGGCAGTGGAGCCTTACACATGGTCATCGGCGGGAAGCACGGTAAGATCACTGTCTTTGTCGTACCTCAATCCTCAAACGCCATGAAAAGCTTCGAAGACGGCAAAATGCGCGGCGTTGTCATGCCTTCTCAGAACGCCAGCCTGATCGTGGTGGGGAACAAAGGCGAAGATGTCATGCCTGTCGCTGAACAACTGAAAGACGCCATGCGTTGGACCAGTATTTAACCTTGCGGTGGTATCACGACCAGTGACCACCGCAAAAAATGCCGATCTTTCCATCAACCAGCGCCCGCCCGCTCCAATAAAACAATGATTTAGATACTGGTCTGATTTGTTGTTTTTTTGCCTGCTCCTACAATCGCTGCCTCTCTGGCACAGTTAACGTGCCAGCAAAGAACGATCAGGATAAAAATAACTATGTACAAGAAGCGTCTGTTTACAAAAACTCTGATGGCAACCGCCGTCATGCTGGCTTCGCAGCAAGCACTGGCTGCCGGATTCCAGCTTAATTCACAATCTGCCACCGGCCTGGGCCGTGCTTTTGCCGGTGATGCCGTCATTGCTGACAATGCTTCAGTGATGTCACGTAACGCCGCGGCTATGACCCTGTTTAATGCCCCTGCGATCTCACTGGGCCTGAATGTTATTGATACAGACATTAAAGTGAAAAATGCCCAGTATTCCACCCCCTTTGGACAATCATCTCTTGATGATGCACAAATCGGTGGTACGTCATACGTTCCCAACCTCTATTATGTTCACCCGGTCAACGACAAACTGGCTCTGGGTGCCGGGATTTATTCTAACTTCGGCACCAAGACCGAATTCAGCAGCAGCTATGCTGCCAACGAGTTTGGCGGCCTGACGGATGTGAAAAGCCTGAACCTGACCCTGAATGCGGCTTATCGACTGAATAATCAGTGGAGCGTAGGCGGCGGATTAGACATCATTTACGGCCAGGGCAAACTGCAGCGTTCAAATCAGACATTAGAAGGACTGGTTCAGCAACAAACCGGTGTCACCGGCCCACTGCTGGATGTGGATGTTGACGGCACCGCTGTTGGCTTCAACCTGGGTACAGTCTATGAGCTGGACGATCTTAACCGCTTTGGTCTGGCTTATCATTACAGCCCGGAGCTGAAAGCCGAAGGTGATATGTATGCGCAGACAGCCGGCGGCAACCTTCAAGGTCAGAAGCTGCTGATGCCGCTGCCAGACATGGTTGAGTTTTCCGGTTTCCATCAGTTAAACAGCCAGTTCGCCGTTCACTATAGCGTTCAATGGATCGAGTGGAGCAGCTTTGACACGCTGAAAACCAACAAAGGCGTGACACTGAATGATTACCAGTGGCAGGATGGCTGGCACTATGCGATTGGTGGTACCTACACACTGAATTCAGACTGGACCCTGCGTACTGGCTACATGTATGACACCAGTGCTCAGGACCAGAAAACCTCCATTTCTGTCCCTGATTCAGATCGCCAATGGTTCTCTGGCGGCTTTACCTATAATCTTGATACTAAATCAACGATTGATTTCGGCCTGACCTACCTGATGGGTAAAGATATCGCCGCAACCGAACAAACCGCAGCGACCTCAATCAGTGCGACAACCCGTGCTGATGCGCTGCTGTACGGTGTGCAGTACAGCCGTTCTTTCTAACTAAGAGCGGGATATTGCCAGAAAAAACTAAGCCGCTCGTCAGAGCGGCTTTTCTTTATGGGTTTTCTGAATTCCCAGCCTTTAGGTGGGTGTCAGAATTTACTGGCAGTTGGCTGCGCCTAAATCTTCCCAAACGCCCCACTCGCCTGTAGTTCCTGGCTCTTCACCGGTCGTCCACCATTTCGCTTTCCAGGATTTGCCTGTATGTGTCACGATATCACCGGCGTTATACACACTGCTGCCTGCCCAGGCATTGGTACAGCCTGTGGAACCACCGTCTTTGAGCACAGTCACTGTCACTGAATCTGTCGCTGAATCCGTACCATCAGAGACTGCAACCGTAAAGTTCAGCGGCGTATCGACTGTGTAGCTGTCGGCAACAAAACTCACCGTTGCGCCATTCACTGTCGCGTTCACACCGGCAGGCACTGTCCAGGTAAAGGTCAGGGTATCGCCGTCGGCATCGGTGGATTGCGATGCATCCAGCACCACAGTATCACCGGCACTGGCCGTCGCCGGACCAGACACAGCCACCACAGGTGCTGTGTTTGAACCTGGTGCTTTGGCCGTGACTGTGACACTGTCAGTGGCGTTATCACCGGCATTGTCGGTCACTGTCAGCGTGAACACATACTGGGTATCTGCCGTTACTTCAGGAACCGCTACTGTTGCCGTCGCGGTATCTGATCCGGTCAGAGTCAGTGCCGGACCACTGGTTTGCGTCCACTGATAGCTGACGATCTGACCATCACGATCGCTGGATGCAGAGCCGTCCAGCGTCACAGACGTCGCGCCAGTGACCACTTGATCAGCACCCGCTTTCGCGACCGGGGCGTAGTTGCCACCACCACCCGCCAGTGAATCCTGCATCGCATTGAGGATATCGCCGTTATCGGCATCAATTTCCCATGCAAACAAACCAGCCAGACCCAGATTGCGGACATACTGACCTTTAGCCAGCACTGAACGACGGTCGTCATAGGTGATCAGGTTGCCGTTGCTTGGATTGTACGCCCAGGGTGCTTCTGCCTGCGCATCGTAACCCTTAGTCACTGCAGCGTTATTGATGTAGTCAGTCACCACGTCTTTGTAGTCAATGACCCCAGGTTCCCATGAACCAGGCACCATGCCGTTGCCTGTGCCTGTCATTGGGTTCGTCGGATCTGTCATGCTGGCTTCGGTAACACCCGTCCAGCCACGCGCGTACATGGCTGTACCCAGTACCAGTTTGTTTGCAGGTACACCCTGCGCCAGAAGACGGTCAATACCGTGTGCGGCTGTGTAAGCCGGACCTTGACGAGGCTCGCCGTTTTCATCAACACCTGTGCCGTTACAGACATCAGCAGACATGTGGCTGCCGCAGAACAGTGCTGTCTGGTGGCCAGGCTCGTTATTCCAGCCGCCGAAGAAGTCATAGGTCATGGCGAAGATGTAGTCCATATACTGAACCGCATCGGCATAGTTCACGACATCAATCTTGTCATAACCCGCACCGATTGCAGATGTCAGCTCATACTGGCGGCCAGTTTCGGCTTCCAGCTCATCCAGCATGGCACGCAGTTCGCGCATCAGAGCCACATACGCCGGGCCATCGTTGACCGGATCGCCCAGATTCGCGTTCGCGCCTTTTCCGCCCGGGAATTCCCAGTCAATATCAACACCGTCGAAGAATTTCCATGTTTTGAGGAATTTCTTCACACTGGCGACGAAAATGTCACGCTTGGCTTTGTCAGTGAAAGAATAGAAGGGGTCAGACAATGTCCAGCCGCCGATTGAAGGCACAATCTTCAGATCAGGGTAACGTTGTTTCAACGCCATCATCTGACCATAGGTACCTTTATAGGGAGTGCTGTGGGTATGGCCTGATTGCGGCTGAGGCATCTGAACCGCCGCCCAAGGGTCATGGATCACCACTTCATAATCCGGCGTTCCCTGGCAGGCACGATTCAGTGCGGCCAGGCTGTTGCCATTTTCAATCTCACCCAGAGATTCATTGGGTCCGCAAATAGGAATGAAGCCGTACAAAATGTGGGTCAGGTTTTGCGCCGGAATATTATCCACCGAGAATTTACGGCCATACACGCCCCACTCGACAAAGTAAGCACCAACTACCGTGTTCGCAGGCGTTGTGTAATTGCCATTATTGCCATCCACGTTCATAGGGAGTGGATCTAAATGGCTGCCATCGGTATCGGCAACAACAATATTGGTTGCCGCACTGCTGGTACAGGCTTGCGCCGCACCCGTGCCGCTACACAGCTCGACTGTCATGGCATACTGACCACCCTGCGCCACAGACAAAGTGGTTGAACCGGCTCCGCTGGATGCCGGAGCAATGCTTTGCTCAAACACCACATCCCCGTTCAGCTTCACTCGCCACAGATCAGCGGTTTCACCAGAATAACGCTGCCAGGCCACAGGGACTTCGGCTGCCGGCTTAACCGTAATCAGGCTTTTGTAGGCAGAGGCTGCCTGATCAACCTCAACGATAGCGTAATCCGTTTCCATCCAGGCAATTTGCGGAGTGCCTGGTGCTGCCATCGCTCCCCACGACATAGTCATCACGGCTATACCGGCCGCCACAGGATTCAACTTATTGAAAAACATTACTTCGTTCCTTGAGTTAAAAAGTAAGTAATAACGCACGGATATGAAACCATGCCTGATAATCAATAGTTCAGTTTCTTTTTGTCGCAAAGAAAGAAAGTGGGATTTTTATTTTTGGTATTACGCTTTGTGATCTTATGCCAACCGAAATGAAATTCATGGCAATGAGACGGAGTGAAATGATAATTACTGCAAGCATTCCACTTGCTTGAGCGGTATTAGTTCAATACGACAAATAAGAGTCACGCAGTGGCGGCATCATTGCGACTCATCAAACAGAAAATTATCCAAAGTGTTAACTTTGTCAGAAATGTTTTTATTTACAAAAAATTAACAAAACCAAGCCATGTTAGAGCCATAAAAAAACCAGAGCATTTGAGCTCTGGTTTTTCTTTCGCACAGCCTTGATGGCTATTCGCTGTCTATTTCATCAAGAAAATCATCAAGATATTCTTCGTTTTGTGGCTGTGCAGGTTCGGATTCCCCGCCGGCTGCTCTGAAGTTCTTATACTGAATATAAGCATCGCGCGTGAAAGCATAGGGATCCGGTGAATTGTTCAGCATAGGTTCCTGTGCCACCAGTTTAGCCCTGTCTTCCATGCCTTCCAGTGCCCACTTGCCGACACTTTGCCAAAAGGTCAGCAGATTGAGCGGAAAATACAGCGCATCCACGCGATCCCCGACACCTTCACGCAAGGTCAAAGGGCCGTATGCAGGTATCATGAAATACGGGCCGTTACCGACACCGTAATAACCCAGCGTATCAGGAAATGCCTGCTCTCCCGGTGGCGGAATATCTGCAGCGGCCGCTATGTCAATCAATCCGCCCAGACCAAAAATACTGTTAATCCAGAAACGGGTAAAATGATCCACCGCCTTTTCCGGGTTCTGCATCAGAAAGCTGTTCAGCATGTTAGCCGGCTCTTCCAGGTTAGACAGGAAGTTTCTTAAACCGGTACGCACCGGTGACGGCACATAATCGACATAAGCCAGTGACACAGGACGGACAAAATAGGGGTCAAGATAATCGTAGTTTACTGTCCACATGGCACGGTTAAACCCTTCAAAAGGGTCATAAACCGCGTTTTCCGGCTCACTCAGGGCTTCCAGCTCTTCGGCATCCAGACCAGCAGCTTCAAGCTCCTCATCATCCAGACCGTATTCGTTTCCTGCCAGTTTATCCGGTGACGGATCTGGCGGCGAGCTGGCACATCCCATAAGGATGAATGTAAGAAATAGAGGTACGAACAGATTTGGTTTCAATGTGTTAGCCACTTAATTAAATGCAAACAGACTGGATAATGATATCCAGTCTGTTTCTTAACTGCCAGTATGTTTTAATACTGAGTATTAATGGTGATTGTCGTCTCTCCGCCTAACGGCACAATGTCACTTTCGCCAAACCAGTCACCTTCTTTTGTCGCCACGTTGCCGTCGCTGTCGATTCGGGCCCTGACTATCAGCTCAGACTGTTTTGACATCAGTCGATCAGGGATCATGCTGTCTTTGTCGGTTAAAGTGAGCGTCAGCGGGAAGCGTGACAAGGGAAGACGCCTGGCTGCCAGCGGCATGGGCGCACCATCTGCGGTATGAACAGACACCACCACCATGCCTTGCGCCGGCAAGGTCACTGAGGCGCCGAGCTCAACCGTCACCCTGACACCCGGGCTGGGATTGACAGCCTGCGACATCTCCACCTTTGCCTGGGCAATACTGCGCTCAAGCATATTGGTGCGGTTATCACCTGCGCTGAGCTGCGATTTCATCTGCTCCCAGTATTTGATGGCAGTCTGGTAATCAGCCTGTTCAAACGCATCGAATGCCATCAGGGATAATGCCTGCAGATTATCAGGATCGCGTTCCAGCAAGTGCGTCAGCATATTACGGGCAAGCTGAATCTGACCTGGCTGTCCCCCCATCATCAGGGTCTGGGCATAACTCAGTTGCAGGCTGGGATCATTCGGTTCCAGATCCAGGGCGCGCTTCATTGCTCCCTGGGCCGTTTCAACATCGCGGTTTGCCATGCCGATTCGTCCCAGCAACAGCCAGCCGGTGGCATCATCCGGGCGCTCATGCAGCCGGGTCCGCAGTCCTAAGGTCAGCTCTTCCATTTCCTGATCTGTCAGCGGCGCAGCATTATCTCCCATCAGACGCTGAGTCAGCTGAGGCAATTTTGACACCGTCTGCTGCCAGTCAGCCACTTTTTGCTGATTGCCAACAACGCCGTAAAGACCATACGCCACCCCGACAATCACCAGGATGCCGGGAATTAATAACCAGGGTTTAAACTGGCTGTTCTGCTGTGCCTGTGTCTCCAGTACGTCATCCAGTAACGACTGCTGCAGCTCAACTTCCAATTCATCCGGGTTCGATACCAGTCCTTCACTGCTCTCTTCTTTCAGTTCACCCAAGCGGTCACGAAAGAAAGCTTTGTTCAGTTCGTCCCGGCTGGCAACCCGATCCTGATTGCTCCCCACAAAGGCCGGGACAATGAAAAAAGCCAGCGCAATCAACACCAGTATCAGGGTGGAAATCCAAAATAACGTCATTTTTTCACCTTGCTTTCACCTGCCGAACCACTGGCGGCGTGCGGGTTTTCTGCCTCTTTTTCAATATCATTTAGCAATGCATGAAGACGGGCGGATTCTTTTTCATCCATTGGCTGAGACGAAGCCACCACTCCCTTCCGGGAACGATAGACCAGCACACTGGCGCCAATAAGCAGGAAACACAAAGGGCCCAGCCACAAAATCAGGGTAGATGGCATAAGCGGCGGATCATAAGTCACGAAGTTTCCGTAACGGGCAATCATATAATCTATGACTTCCTGCTTGGATTTTCCTTCTCTCAGCATCTCATACGCCTTCTGGCGCATGTCTTTGGCCAGTTCCGCATTGGAGTCAGCAATATTGTTATTCTGACATTTCGGGCAACGCAGTGTGGCTGTCAGCTCCTGAAACGAGGCTTCCTGCTCTGGTGTTGCAAATTCGTAGACATCAATCGCGGCCTGAACCGGCACACTGGCGGCCAACCAGCTGCCGATCAGCAGCGTACATACCGCTATCGCGTATTTCATCCTTTCGCTTCCTCTTGCAGACGCTCATAAATCGGCTTGAGGGTGTCTTGCCAGTTTTGCGGATTCACATCGCCGACATGGCGATAACGGATCACGCCACTGGCATCGATCAGAAAGGTTTCTGGGGCGCCGTACACGCCTAAATCCATACCCAGCATGCCATTACCGTCAAACAGACTGTGCATATAAGGATTGCCGAGATCTTTCAGCCAGCGGTTGGCTTTATCGCGCTCGTCTTTGTAATTCAGGCCAATAATTTTGACCCCCTGGCTGGCCAGCTCATTGAGGTAGCGGTGCTCTGCGTAACAGGTCGGGCACCAGGTTGCCCAGACATTCAGCAGCAGAGGCTCACCAAGGAAAATATCCTGCTGATACAATTTGCTCGCATCTTCCAAATCTTCAAGGCGAAAGGCCGGGACGGGCTTACCGACCAGGACGGACTCCAGTTTGGTCGGATCGTCGCCGTCAGCATTGCGGGTCAGCTGCACCATAAAGACAGCCACCAGGCCCAGAAACAGGACTAAAGGAATAAAAAGCAGTTTCTTGTTCATCCATTCACCTCTGCGTGCGGGGTACTGACAACCGCTTCATCTTTCACTTCTTTTTTAAAGCGACGACGAAAACGGTAACGCTTGTCACTGATGGCCATTGCGCCACCCAGTGCCATCAGAAGCGCGCCCAGCCATAACCAGTTCACAAACGGCTTATAGTAAATACGGACTGCCCAGGCGCTGTCATCCAGCTGCTCGCCAAGCGCCACATAAAGATCACGGGTGACGCCGCTGTCGATCGCCGCTTCGGTCATCATTGAGCCGGATACCGTATAAAAGCGCTTCTCGGCATGCAGTTCAGCGATGTGTTTTCCGTTACGAGACACCACAAAGTCGCCAATAAAGCCGTCATAGTTCGGCCCTTCGACATTACGCAGCCCGGATAATTTGAAATCAAAGCCTTCGACTGTCACTGTCTGGCCTGGCGCCAGGCGAACGTCACGCTCCAGGTCATAATTGGAAACCAGCGTAATACCGATTAAGGTCACGGCCAGACCAATATGGCCCAGCACCATGGCCCAGTGACTGCGGCCAAGCTTACCAAGACCGACCACCAGGCTATGGCGATGCGTGGCGCGCTCATAAACCTCATACCCCTGCAGGATAATGATCCAGAAGGCCATCACCATACCCAGTACAGCTAACGGCTGGATCGGATCGGGACGCAGCCAGAGCACAAGCACGGCTAATGGCAGGGTGATCAAGGCGGTAATCAGCAGCGGCCGGCGGATAGTCGAGAAATTCTCACGCTTCCAGCGCACCAGAGGACCAATGCCCAGGAAGAAAGCAAACGGGATCATCAGCCAGGTAAACAGGGTATTAAAGAAAGGCACACCAATGGAGACCGAGCCCAGACCAAGCTGCTTATGAACCAGAGGTAACAAGGTACCAATCAACACCACCAGCAAGGCGGTGATCAGCAGCAGGTTGTTTGCCAGCAGGAAGTTCTCCCGTGAAAACAGGCTGAAACTGCCATGGGAGCGGATCTGTGCCCCGCGCAGGGCATACAGCAAGAGCGAACCGCCGATCACCACCACCAGGAAGCCCAGAATGAACATGCCACGCGCCGGATCGGAGGCAAAGGCATGCACAGACACCAGCACGCCGGAACGCACCAGGAAAGTACCGAGCAAGCTCAGTGAGAAGGCCGATATGGCCAGCAGCACTGTCCAGGCTTTAAAGGTGCCGCGCTTTTCCGTCACTGCCAGCGAGTGCATGAGCGCCGTACCGGCCAGCCAGGGCATGAAAGAGGCATTTTCGACCGGATCCCAGAACCACCAGCCGCCCCAGCCGAGCTCGTAATAGGCCCACCAGGATCCCAGTGCAATCCCGACGGTCAGAAATGACCAGGCAGCAATTGTCCAGGGACGCGACCAGCGCGCCCAGGCCGTATCCAGCCGGCCTGTCATCAAGGAGGCAATCGCAAAGGCGAAGGCTACCGAGAAACCGACATAACCCATATACAGCATAGGAGGATGGATGATTAACCCCGGATCCTGCAGCAAGGGGTTCAGATCGCGGCCATCAACCGGAAAATAAGGCAGCGTACGTTCAAACGGGTTGGAAGTGATGATGATAAATAACAGGAAACCGACTGAGATCATCCCCATTACGGCCAGCACCCGTGCCACTGATTCCTGCGGCATACCCCGGCTGAACATGGCCACCGCGGCAGCCCACGTGGCCTGAATCAAGACCCAAAGCAGCAATGACCCTTCATGTGCGCCCCAGACCGCCGTCAGCCGGTAGTACCAGGGCAGGTTGCTGTTCGAATTACTGGCGACATAGGTCACAGTAAAATCATTGATGTAAAAGGCCCACGACAGCAATGCAAAAGACACTAGCAGCATCGCAAAGACACCAAAGGTCAAAGGCCTGGCCAAACGCATCAGCACCGGGTTACCTTTATAGGCACCATACAGTGGATAAACACTCACCAGAAGCGATAACCCCAGTGCCAGGATAAGGCTGAACTGGCCTAATTCTGCAATCATTGCACGCTACCTTGCATTTGTTGTTCGGTATATTTCAGAGGCTTATGATTTTTCTGCATCGCCTCAGCCACTTCTGGCGGCATATATTCTTCGTCATGCTTAGCCAGCACTTCATGCGCTTCCACCGTTTGGGCATCAACCAGCACCCCCTGAGCGACTATGCCCTGCCCTTCGCGGAACAGATCGGGCAAAATACCGTCATAAGTTACCGTCACGGCCGGGCCGACATCAGCCACTTTGAAACTGACCTGCAAAGAGTGGGGATCACGACTGACAGAGCCTTTGACTACCATGCCGCCAATGCGTAAACGCTGACCCACTTCGGGTTTGGTGCCATCCGGTTTGCCCTCTACCAGCTCTGTTGGGGTATAGAAGAGGTCCATATTCTGGCTCATGGCATACAAAGTCAGGGCAACCGTCACACCGAGACCGGCCAGCAAGGCAATGATCACGGTCAGGCGTTTTTTACGTCTTGGGTTCATAAGGTATTCTCCAAATTCTCGGCAGCTTTAATGCGTTGCTCGCGGGCAATTTTATTTTTAATGTCAGCTGCCAGACGACGACTCTTACTGATACTGGACCATAAAAGCATCAGCAAAGATAAAGCAGATATCCCATAGGCCGCCCAGACATAACCGGCGTAGCCGCCCATGGCAAGGAAATCACTGAACGAATCGAAATGCATACTCACCTCACTGCATCAACTGACGAACCCAGGGACGGTGGCTTTCCCTGGTCAGAATTTCATTGCGCAACCGAATCAGGGTCAGCGCACCAAAAAAGCAGGCAAAACCCAAAATATTCAGCAGTAATGGCCACAGCATACGGCTGTCGATCGACGGTTTGGCAAATTTGGTAATGGTGGCGCCCTGATGCAGGGTGTTCCACCACTCGACGGAATAATGAATGATAGGAAGATTGATCACACCCACGATCGCCAGAATACCGGCCGCCTTGGCCGCCGTTTTCTGATCGTCAAAAGCGTTATACAGCGCAATCACACCCAGATAGAGGAAAAGCAGAATCAGTTCAGATGTCAGACGTGCATCCCACACCCACCAGGCACCCCACATAGGTTTGCCCCAGACAGCACCGGTCAGTAATGCAATAAAGGTGAACACGGCGCCAATCGGTGCCATGGCTGCGGCTGCCATGTCAGACAAGCGCACCTGCCAGACTAAGCCGATAAAGGCGGCTATCGCCATCCAGAGATAAACCCCCATGGACCAGATAGCCGCCGGTACATGCAGGTAAATAATGCGGAAACTGTCGCCCTGCTGGTAATCGGTTGGCGCAAAAGCCAGCCCCCAGACAGTGCCTGTCAGCAGGCTGATCACAGACAGTGCTGCAAACCAGGGCAGCAGGGTTCCGCACAGGCGGTAGCAGTTTTCTGCTTTAGCGTAGGGATGTAACCACTTCCACATAGTTTTTTACTCTATGATTAATAATAATATTCGTTATATTCACGCTTCAGTTAACACTGATACGCAGTGATGCTGATATCGCAAAAGGAGCCAGTGTGGCTGATCCGGCTAACATTGCTCCCATCAAAGCTAATTGCCCCTGGTAACTCATCCCCAGTGACGCCGCCTCTATCGCCGACGTAGCAAAGATTAGCACGGGAATAAACAGCGGTAAGATGAGCAAGCTCAATAATACCCCACCTTTACGCAATCCCACCGTCAGTGCAACCCCAATCGCACCTAAAAAGCTCAGTGTGGGCGTGCCAAGCAGCAAGGTTAATACCACCGCAATCCAGGTTGACCAGTCGAGTGACAATAAAATTGCCAATAAAGGACTGATTATTATCAGAGGCAAGCCCGTCAGCAACCAGTGAGCCACCACTTTTGCCAGTGCCAATACCGATAACGGGGTTGGCATCAGCATCATTTGTTCCAGCGAGCCGTCAACAAAATCGTCCCGAAACAGACGCTCCAGTGACAGCAAAGCCGCAAGCAAGGCGGCCACCCAAATAATACCGGGCGCGATACGCGCCAGCAGATTCGGTTCCGGCCCTATCCCCAACGGAAACAGGGTGATGACAATAATAAAAAACCACAAAGGGTTAAACACATCGGCCTGACGACGAAACGCAATCAGCAATTCCCGCCGGATAACCTGATACATAGAATGCAACATCACAGCGTCTGCCCCAGTGTCACCTTGCGCAGTCTGTTCTGCGCAGAAAACATATCCTGGTGAGTCGTCAGCAGCACAATCCCGCCGCGTTCGGCATGGGAGACAAAAAGCTGCTCAAGGACTTTTACTCCCAGTTTATCAATGGCTGTCAACGGCTCGTCCAAAATCCACAGCGGATGGTTACTCAGCCATAAACGGGCCAAAGCCACCCGGCGCTGCTGGCCGGCGGACAATTGTCCGGCGGGCACATCTTCGCGTCCGGCCAAGCCCACATGGGCCAGGGCCTGCCAGATAGCATCATCACCATGCACTCTAGCCTGACCACTGAGTCTCTCGCTGTTATCCAGCGTATGCATGGCCTGGAAAAAAGCCAGGTTTTCTGAAGCGGTTAATTCGCGCTTGACCCCAGTTTGATGTCCCAAAAACAGCATCTGGCTATGATACTCTTCACGCACATGGCCTATCTTGTTATCGTGCCAATAGACATCGCCGGTATCAGGAGAGCCGAGCCCTGCGATGATGCGCAATAAGGTCGTTTTACCGGCCCCGTTGCGGCCTTCAATCTGAACCAGCTCGCCAGAAGCAACATGAAATTGGAGGTCATCGAACAATACGCGCTCATCACGGGTACAGCTCAATCCTTTGACTGATAGCATAGGGATGAGACATCCTGAATGACACAAATAATCCTCGGATAATATCACAGCGACTGAGATCTTTGTTAGTTTCAGGCTGTTATAGATCCGGCAGCAAGGTATGTAAATGTGACCTCTATATCTCAATCCTCCGCTTATCCGCCTGCAGCGGCCAGTGCATCTAAGACAGCTGCGCCGCAGCAGACCGCTTCGGTCAGCCATGCAAATCAAGCTCAGGCAGGGGCAACTGTATTCCAATCCGGCCAGCAAATCAGCCAACTTTCACACTTGCTAACACAACTTCATGTGTTGCAACGATTATTTGCCAATTTGCCTCCTGCGGTGAGCGGCCAGGGTTCGCCGATCGCATCATGGCTGTCTCAGCTGGTGCTGCCGCGCACGCCGGCCGATATCGCACCCTGGCTACAGCAAGGGGCCGGTAAAGACAGCCTGAAAGTACTGGTGACCCAGCTGACGCAGCCCGACAGTCCGCTTGCCAAGTTACTCGCCAGCCTGCCGGCTGATTCGCAAGCCGAACTCAAAGCGCTGATCCGCCTCGCTGCCGAGCAGCGTATTGCCGGCGCGCCAGCCGGACGCGACGAAAACACGCCTTTTATACTGCACTTACCGCAGAGTAACGGCCGCGAAATCCGTCTCAGTGTGCATTCAAACGCATCACAGCAAGCATCGAAACGCCAGTCACCCGGCCGGGCCTGGACAGTCAAACTGGGACTGCCTGTCGGTGAGTCAAATACATTGGAAGCCACGGCCGTCTGGCAGGACAGCCAGCTCAGCCTGGCTTTCAGTTGCGAGCAGCCAGACATACTGGCATTGACTGAACAGTTAACACCTCAGCTAATGCGTCGCCTGAAACAGCTGGAGATTAACTGTGAGTCCGTGAGTTTTCATCAGACCCCAACCCATGACGATTCAGCGCCGGACATCCACCCACAATGCGGCATCAGGATCAGCGTATGACAACAGAACAAAACCGGGCTATCGCGTTGAGCTACGATGGCTATAACACCCCGTATGTGTCAGCGAAAGGCTATGACGACTGGGCAAGAGAGATCATTGAGCAGGTCAAAGCCCAGGGAGGATTGATTCACCAGGATCCGGCACTGGCTGAGTACCTCAACAACCTGGAGGCCGGGGATAACATCCCGCCCGCCCTGTTCGTGATCATAGCCGAACTGATCGCTTTTTCCTGGGTCTTAAACGGAAAAACCCCTCCCGGATGGGAAGGGCCTGTGTCTGTAAACGAAACCGTCTGACGCTATTGCGCAGTGAAGCTGCAGGACCAGGCGCCAACGCTATGTACTAAGGCTTGTACCGAAGCTATACACGGATGCCGTGAATAACCGAAACCGTGAATAGCTGAGCCGTGAATAAAAACGGCAAGGCGTCACTATCCACAAACAACAGCCAGCAAGCAACAGTGCTATCGCCGGCCTTTGTTCATGCGCTGCTGTAACCGTAACAGCAGTTCAGCTTCCGCTTTCGGCAAATCACACTCTTCCATCAGCTCATTGACGTCGGCACCCAGCTCGACCATTTTACTGGCGCGGCTGTACAGGCGGCCATCGGGATCCTGCATGGCCATTTCACCCTGACGCTCAGACAACTCTTCCTGCTGGCGGGTTAATATGGCCATTTTATTACTCATTGCCATCGTACCCGCACGCAACTCATGAAACTGTTTGGTTAAGCTTTCCTGCTGCTGTCTGGCGGTTTTTAACAGCAACTCTGCTGCTGCAAACTTGGTTTCCAGATCCTGGCGTGCTTTTCGCTCACGCCGGACCAGCACAACCGCTATCACCACTGCCAGCAAAGCAACAACCAAAGGCAGCCATTCAAGCAAGATAGCAGGCATCAGAGATACGCCATCTCTTCCCATTCTTCATCAGACAGGAGCTTGTTCAGATCAACCAGGATCAGCAGTTGATTATCACGGTTACTGACGCCTTGAATAAACTTGGCGCTTTCATCTGTGCCCACGCTTGGCGTACTGTCGATTTCAGAGCTGCGCAGATAAACCACTTCTGCCACACTGTCGACCATAATACCGATAACCTGCTTTTCAGCTTCAATGATTACGATACGGGTATTATCTGAAATCTCACCTGACATCAGGCCAAACCGTGCACGGGTATCAATCACGGTGACCACATTGCCACGCAGGTTGATAATTCCCAGTACGTAATCCGGCGCACCCGGAACCGGGGCGATTTCAGTATAACGCAGCACTTCACGAACCTGCATTACATTGATACCGTAGGTTTCCTCTTCCAGCTGGAAGGTCACCCACTGTAATACCTGGTCGTTACTGTCTTCTTTTTGAATCTCGGCAACACTTACCTGCGACATGCTGTATCCTCTCCGGCCATCGTCACAAAACGCTCTTCACGTCCAAACCCGCTTTCAGCATGGAAATGAGTTCATTGACATGAATTAAAGCACACATTTTCTCTTTAACCATACCCGCCAGCCAAGGCCGTTTACCTGCCTTTTCTCGCCAGCGAACACTTTGTTTTGTCAGGGTTTCTGTTCCGTGAAGTTGATCACAAGCCAGTCCCCACTTACTTTCTCCCAACATGACCACATAGCGGTAGTTTTCCTGATGGTCATCATTGCGGATAGATTCAGGCATCACCCATCTGGCGGTATCCACCACATCCAGTTTTCGGTTCTGTACCGGCTGCAAGCCAAGATACCAGTCCGGGCGGCCAATCAGGTGATTCATCTCACCCAGTTGGTGAATCCCTCCCAGCTCTGTCAGCGGAACAGCAAAAGTCACCCCGTTGACAGCAAAAAACAGCGCCTGAAATTCTGTTTGCTCACTGGCGTCAGGTAGCGTCCAGGACGGCGGTGGCGGCTCAGGTGCCAGCTCAGGCTCAGGTGCGGCTTCGGCCACAGTTTCCTGCACACTTTCTTCTTTATCAAGAATGTCTGGAACAGGCGCCGTTGCAACTATTTCACTCTGAGGCTGAGAGCTTGTTTCCAATTCAGCCGCCGGTGCCGGCTTTTCAGCAACAGCCGGAGCCTCAGCAACCTTAGGCAGCATCTGCATCAGCTGGACACTGGTTTGCGGCTCTGCATATGGGGCCGGCTTATCCTCTGACGGCTGCGCAGCCACTGCCAACGATTTTTGCAGCGGCTCTGGCGCAGCGTCCTGATGCTGAGTCAGCGCGCTGTCATCCTCAAACCAGCCCGGGTCGTCTAAAACGGCTGGCTTAACATCTTTTTGCTGAACATCTTCTTGTTGTTGTTTTTCCAGTTCCGCCAATTGCTGTTGCTCGGCAATCCAGGCTTCACTTTCAACAATCACTTCCTCTTGCATCTCTGACATTTGGTCGAGAAGACGCTGCAACTGCTCAAGATCCGTTCTCGTCCGCGGCGGGGTAAACCTGACTTCAGGTACACTCAGCTCCGGCTCTGCGGACAACGAAACCGGCGCAGCTGCGTTCGGCCGTTGGGCTGCCATTGCCCGCAGTGACGGCGGTTCGCCCCCTTCAGCAAACGAGTTCACAGACGCGTTATCTCGCCCGGATTGGTCCAGACTATTAAAATCAAATGGCTGATGAGTCTGGATTTTCTCCGTAAGGGCTTTCTCCGTGAGGCTTATCGCATCATCGGGCTCACAGCCGCTTTGCAGCTCAGCCGCTGCATCAACAACAGAATCAGACAACAACGCCTGGCCGTCGTGCTCTTCCGCTGACGCCGACAAGTCATCCTGCGGGCCGACAGCGTCGGCGCCATCCTCTTCGGGCAGTAAAGAATCATCCAGCAGCCCGAAAAAGTAATCATCTAATGCCTGTTCACTGGACAGCTTTGCGTTATCGCTCATCTTGACCCAGCCGCTCCAGATAATTCAGTAAAGTTTTATACGCAAACACACCGCGAGAGCCACGGGCATACAGGGATGGCGGCATATGCTTGATACTGGCATCACGAAATTTGGTATCAATGGGCACAGCTGAAGCCCAGACCTGATTGGCATAACGCGACTTCAGTTCCTGCAAGGTTTCCAGCGAGGCCCTGGTTCGTTTGTCATACATGGTTGGCACAATCGTGACTTTGAATTCATCCGGCCTGGATTTTTGCATGATTTGCAAAGTACGCATCATGCGCTCCAGACCTTTCATCGCCAAAAATTCCGTTTGCACCGGAATTAAGATGCGCTCACTGGCAGCAAGCGCATTCACCATCATGACCCCCAGGATCGGGGGGCAGTCAATCAGCACATAATCATATTCTTCTTCCAGGCATTTCAGCGCCTTTTTCAGAATCAGTCCCATGCCGCTGCGAGTCCCCATGACTCTATCCAGGGTCGCCAGCGACATGTGCGCAGGTATCAGATGGATATTGTTAAACCGTGTTTCCAGCACCAGTGGTTTGACAGTGTCACGGTCAATCGTCGACAGCTGGAACAAATCAAACAGGCTGGATTCCAGGCGATCAGAATCAAAATTTAAGTATGTCGTCAGTGATGAATGCGGATCAGTATCCACCAATAATACGCGCTTGTTTCGTTCACTTAACAGGCCCGCCAGACTGACAGTAGTCGTGGTTTTCCCCACGCCGCCTTTCTGGTTGGCAATGCTCCAGACTACCACGACATCTCCTTAAGCTAAGCCAACCTCAATCAGAATACGCTCAGCGATGCGATCCAAAGGAAGATCTTCGGTCGATATCCCCGCCTTGGCAACCGCCTGTGGCATACCGTATACCACACAACTTTCTTCATCCTGTGCCCAGACAGTTGCACCGGCAGACTTCAGCATACGCGATCCGTCACGCCCGTCAGCGCCCATTCCGGTCAGGATCATCGACAGCACCTTGTCATGATACACCTTGGCTGCAGAGCCAAAAGTGACATCGACACAAGGCTTGTAGTTCATGCGATCGCCACCATCAATAATACGCAAACGCACATTGCCCGGGCGGCCTTCCAGCATCATCTGTTTACCGCCAGGTGCCAGATAAGCGGTACCGGCACGCAATACATCGCCATCTTCGGCCTCTTTCACGCCGATTTTGCAAAGGTTATTCAAACGCGCCGCAAAGGCCGCGGTGAATGTTGCGGGCATATGCTGCACCAAAACAATCGGGTACGGAAATGAGCCAGGCAACTGAGTCAGAATTTTTTGTAACGCTACAGGACCGCCGGTCGATGTACCTATCGCCATCAGCTGATACTGTTTACCTGTCGCTTTAAACCGCGCGGTCGGACGAACCGGTGCCGGTACTGAGCGTGTCAGCGTCGTGGCGGCGGCCGTACCTGCGGCCGGGCGGCTTGACGTCAGCGGGCGATCGGCTGACGATGGCGTGACCGGGCTGCTGGTACGCACAGGCGCTCGCATAAAGACACGTTTACGGGCCAGCTCAGCGACACGTTTTTGCAGCAAAGAGATTGCTTCGTCTTTATTACGCGCAATATCTTCAAATTTTTTCGGCAGAAAGTCTAACGCCCCCGCGTCCAGAGCATCTAATGTTGCCCGCGCGCCCTCATGGGTCAGCGAAGAAAACATCAGGATAGGGGTCGGGTTCGACTTCATGATTTCGCGCACTGCGGTGATACCATCCATCACAGGCATTTCGATATCCATAGTGATGACGTCAGGTTTCAGTGTCCGCGCTTTTTCAACGGCTTCTTTACCGTTAACAGCATCGCCAATCACTTCAAGGCGCGGATCCGCATTAATAATTTCACTCACCCGGCGGCGGAAAAAACTGGAGTCGTCCACCACCAACACTTTTACAGCCATGTTTATCTTTCCGTAAGCAATCAGGCCTGAATGAACAGGGGCCTTCTAAGCCCCTGTCAATTATTATTATCTGCGGCCTGCGTAATGTTTCAGAAGGTTGGGGACATCCAGAATCAGTGCAATGTGACCATCACTGGTGATGGTGGCACCCGCCATACCGGGTGTGCCCTGCAATAACTCATCGAGTGGCTTAATCACCACTTCTTCCTGACCGATCAGCGTATCCACCACAAAGCCCATTCTCTGGTGGCCTATCTGCACAATCACCACATGCCCAAGTTGTTTTTCCCGCTTGGAAGTACTGTGACCTGCCAGCCAGTCCTGAAGATAGAATAGCGGGATCGCTTTATCGCGCACAATGATAGTCAGCTGCCCATCAACCACATTGGTCTTACTGAGATCCAAATGGAAAATTTCATTCACACTGGCCAGAGGCAGTGCAAATGGCTGGTCAGCCACACCAACCATCAGCGTTGGCAAAATGGCCAGCGTCAACGGCACTTTAATATCAATGCGTGTGCCTTTGCCCAGATTGGAATCAATATAAATGGAACCATTCAGCTGGCTGATAGCGGTTTTTACGACATCCATACCGACACCACGGCCGGAGATATCTGAAATTTCTTTCTTGGTCGAGAAACCGGGCGCGAAGATCAGGTTATAACATTCGCTGTCAGACAGACGCGCAGCGGCATCGGCATCCATCACACCGCGATCCACGGCGATTTGACGCAGCCGATCCGGGTCCATACCGCCGCCATCATCTTCGATAGTCAGCAAAATATGATCCCCTTCCTGCGCTGCAGACAAGAGCACGGTACCAATGCGAGGCTTGCCGGCTTTCTCACGCACATCCGGCATTTCAATACCGTGGTCGACCGAGTTACGCACCAGGTGAACCAGCGGATCGGCCAGCGCTTCCACCAGATTCTTATCGAGATCGGTTTCTTCGCCGCGCATTTCCAGCACGATTTCTTTTTTCAGGCTACGGGCCAGATCGCGCACAACGCGTGGGAAGCGGCCAAAGACTTTCTTGATTGGCTGCATACGCGTTTTCATTACCGCACCCTGAAGGTCTGCGGTCACCACATCCAGGTTCGATACAGCTTTTGACATTTCTTCGTCATTGCTGTTCTGGCCCAGGCTGATCAGACGATTACGGACTAATACCAGCTCGCCAACCATGTTCATTATGGTGTCCAGCGTAGATGTATCGACACGTACTGTGGCTTCAGCCTGAGTCTTGGATTTTTCTTTTAACCCTGTTGCTTTACGCTCCGCCACAGGTTGTGGCATCTCAGTCACAGACTGAGAGGTGACAGGCGCAGGTTCAGCTTTTGCCTGTAACGCGGAAGCCGGTTTGGTCGCGATCGCCAGCTCTTCATCTGACGGTCCTTTACCACTACCGTGCAGTTCATCAAGCAGACGTTCAAATTCGTCATCTGTCATTAAGTCGCTATCGCCGGCCCCTGCCACATTCGCGGCAGGCGACTCGGTCGCTTGCGCAGCAACTGGCGCGGCTGACAGGTCAGCACCCGGGGTTTCGGTTCCAGGCGCGTTACCTATACCGTGCAGCTCATCAAGCAGGCGTTCAAACTCATCGTCAGTGATATCGCCATTGTCGATGTCGGTCGAGACAGGTGCGCTCTGAACAGCACTGGGAACAGCACTGGCTGGCGCGGCGCTTGGGCTTCCGCCCGCACCATGCAGCTCATCGAGCAGGCGCTCAAACTCATCTTGGGTGATTTCATCAACCGAACCGCCGGCAATCGCGGGCTGTTCAGGCGAAGCCGGTACCGGTGCCGCTACGGGAGCTTCAACCGATACCGGGGCTGAGACAGCCGCCGCCAGCTCTGCGGCACCCGGTGGCTGGCTGTAATAATGCAGCGCATCCAGCAGGCTTTGTTCCGCGGGTTCAATCGGCTCACGATCCTGCACCTGCGAGAACATCACATTGATGGTATCCAGAGCCTGAAGGATCACATCCATCAGCTCTGACGTCACAGTGCGTTTACCGGTACGGAGTAAGTCAAAAATATTCTCAGCACCGTGACAAGCGTCAACCAATGCCGTTAACGCCAAAAACCCGGCACCACCTTTAACAGTATGGAAACCGCGGAAAATGGCATTCAGCAAATCTGTATCATCTGGACGACGTTCCAAATCTACTAACTGCTCGGAAAGTAATTCCAGAATTTCCCCGGCTTCGATTAAAAAGTCCTGCAGGATATCTTCGTCTAAATCAAAGCTCATAAGCTTCCCCTAAAATCCAAGGCTTGATAGCAAATCATCGACGTCATCCTGGGTAGACATAACGTCAGTGCGTTCAGCACTGTTGATAATTGGCCCTTCCGGGGAGAGTGTTTTGTCTTTCTGGCTCACGACCACTGAGCTTTCACTCTGTTCAATACCGGCAGCCTTCAGAATCTCAACCAACTGATGCTCCACTTCATGAACAAGTTCGATCACTCTGCGAATAACCTGGCCTGTCAAATCCTGGAAGTCCTGTGCCATCAGAATATCGGTCAGATGACGGTGAAGCTGCTCGCTGTCACCGTCGAGCTGAACTAATAATGCGTCAATATCGTGACAAAGCCGTTTAAATTCGCCAAGGGTGATCTCCCCGTGCATTAAACTTTGCCACTGGGGTTTCACTTGCATCAGACGTTCACGCAATAAATCTGCGATAGGGAGGGTGCCTTCAACAGCATCCATGGTTCTGTTGGCCGCTTCCTCGGTTTTGTCTATCACATAATTCAGACGTCCACGCGCGTCAGGAATGTCGGTAGTCGCTAAATCAGCAATACGGGGATCCAGACGAAAATTCTGCAATGAGTCATGTAATTGACGCGTCAATTTACCCACTTCGAGATACATCGGATCCCGACAATCCGACACCAGGCTTCGGAACAACTCATCCGCGTCTTCTTGCCGGTCTTGCTCCAGCAGCGCGACGAGTTGTTTCGCCTGTTCAAGTGAAATCATATGTGTCTACCCTAGTTAGCGTCACACTGACGGCATCACTGCATACGCTCGAAAATCTTATCCAGTTTTTCTTTCAGCGTGGCAGCGGTGAATGGCTTAACAATGTAGCCATTGACACCGGCCTGAGCAGCTTCGATGATCTGCTCGCGCTTGGCTTCAGCAGTAATCATCAGTACTGGCAGGTGTTTCAGGCTGGCATCGGCCCGGATCTGCTTGAGCAAGTCAATGCCTTGCATGCCCGGCATATTCCAGTCGGTGACCACGAAATCGAAGTCGCCTTTCTTTAGCATGGGTAACGCAGTCAATCCATCATCCGCCTCCTGGGTGTTATTAAAGCCCAGGTCACGTAGTAAGTTCTTGACGATACGGCGCATTGTTGAAAAGTCATCAACAATGAGGATTTTCATATTTTTATTCAAAGTTGCCTCCACTGAGGTCACAGTGTTTCTTCTAAATCGTGTGTTTATGAAGCAGTCCAAGCAGACAACTTGGCCCGCAGACGCTGCATTGCCTGACTGTGAATCTGGCAAATACGGGATTCACTGACACCTAAAACGGCACCAATTTCTTTGAGGTTGAGTTCCTCGTCGTAATACAACGACAACACCAGCGCTTCCCTTTCCGGCAATGTGCGAATGGCACCAGCCAGTGCGTGGCGAAAACTGCCGTCCGCAACATCCTGAAAAGGGAGATTTTCTGCCACTGAATCTTCGGTTGCTACCGTATCTTCTGAGACACCCAGGTCGTCCATACCCACTAGGCGACCACAATTAACATCATTTAATGCCTGATGGTACTGTTCGAGTGTCATTTCGAGATATTCAGCAATTTCCTGGTCATTCGGATCGCGGCCGAGACGGCTTTCCAATTGAGCAATGGCTTCAGATATCCGGCGGTTGTTTTTGTACACAGAGCGGGGAACCCAGTCGCCACGGCGGATATCATCCAGCATGGCGCCCCGAATTCGAATTCCGGCAAAAGTTTCAAAACTGGCACCTTTGCTCGGGTCATAGTTCTGTTGTGCTTCCAGCAAACCAATCATGCCAGCCTGGATCAGGTCTTCCAGCTGCACATTGGGTGGCAATCGCGCCATCAGGTGATGCGCAATCCGCTTCACCAGTGACGAATACCGCTCAACAAACGCATGGGGGGATTCCTGATATCGGCCGTATGTTTGTGCTTTATTCACCCAGAGGTACCTCTTCAGGTGTTGGTTTAACTAATAACTTTTCAACAAAAAATTCCAGATGTCCGGCCGGATTGTTCGGTACCGGCCAGGTTAACGCTTTATTGGCGAGCGTTGTCAGGGCCAGTGCCGCTGGGCTTCGTGGGAAAGCTTCCACGACCACTTTTTGTCGCTTAATAGACTGACGTACCCTGTCATCTAATGGAATACAGGCAACCAGCTCCATGTTGGCCTGCAAAAACCGTTCAGTCACCCGGGTCAGCTTGGCAAACAGCTCTCGCCCTTCGCGGTAACTGCGTACCATATTGGCCACAATTTTAAACCGCTGTACCTGATATTCACGGTTCAGGATTTTAATCAGCGCATAAGCATCGGTAATAGAGGTCGGCTCATCACACACTACAATTAGTACATCCTGGGCCGCGCCGGCAAAACTCAATACCATATCTGAGATCCCTGCGGCAGTATCTACCAGCAGGACATCCACTTCATCTTCAAGGGTGGCAAACGCGCGGATCAGGCCAACGTGCTGAGCACTGGACAGTTCCGCCATATTTTGCGTGCCTGAAGAAGCCGGTATGATTTTTACGCCGTAAGGACCTTCGATAATGATGTCCCGCAGATCGCACACACCCGACAGGACATGAGACAGGTTACGACCCGCTCGCAGCCCCAGCATCACATCAACATTGGCCAGGCCAAGGTCGGCATCCAGCACCATCACTCTCTTGCCCTGACGGGCCATGGCAATTGCCATATTCAGTGTGATGTTGGTTTTACCCACACCGCCTTTACCACCACTGACGGTGATCACTTTGGTCGAGGCCAGTTTTGTCATACGGCGCAAGCCGCTTGCTTGATCGTGCATCATGTTCTCAATCATAAAAATCCGCCCCCTGGTTATCTGCGCTATCGCTGCTCCAGAAGTGGGTTTGCTGGCCCATGTCGTTTTCCAACAACTCGTTTGCACGGTTAACCATGAAGTGTCCTGTGGCGACTTTAATGTCTTCAGGCACTCGTTGACCGTCCGCCAGATATGCGATCGGCAAAGCACTTTCCAGTGTGACACTGATAACTTCACCCAGACTGAGGGTTTCATCCAGCTTAGTCAGCACGCAACCCGACAGCGGGATACGACGAAAATGCTCAATGGTTTCGTGCAGAACGCGGCGCTGGGAGGTCGCCGGTAATACCAGAAAGCTACGAATTTGTGAGCCACTATTGTGCATCAGGGTATCCAGCTGTTCCTGCAGGCGAAGATCCCTTTGCCCCATGCCTGCTGTATCAAGCAGTACAAGGCGGCGATGCCGTAACTGATGAAGTATATCGGCAAGCTCTTCGGCATCTTTAGCAACTCTTACCGGACAGCCCAGAATTCGACCATAAGTCGCCAGCTGTTCATGGGCACCGATACGATAGGTATCTGTGGTGACCAGAGCGATTTCATTCGGACCAAAGTCCATCGCCGCTCTGGCGGCCAGTTTGGCGATTGTCGTTGTTTTTCCGACACCGGTCGGGCCGAGCAGTGCGACCACGCCCCCGGTTTCGAGAATACAGTCATCTGTGGTAATGATCTGGTCGGCCAGCAACTGAAGCAAAGATGACCAGGCCTTGTGCGGCTGGACATCTTCAGGAATATAACAAGCCAGCTGATCGGCCAGCTCGGCTGATAAGCCCATTTTTTCCAGGCGCTTAATCATCATGGCCCGCATCGGTTCGCGACGCTCAACCTCCTGCCACATCAAACCGGACAGCTGGTGTTCGAGCAGACGACGAATCGACGCCATCTCGCTGCGCATGGCATCAAGATCATCGTCACGACGCGGCGCGCGCTGTTCATAGCGGCTGGGATCGAGTCGGTTCTGAAAAGCACTGCTTTTCTGGCTCGCCGCCGCTGGATTTGCCCGGCCGGTGCGCCCTGCCGGAGCGTCGGCGTCATGATTTTGGCGGTAGTCACCGTAAGCATTCGGCGCAGGCTGACGTCCGCCCGCCCCATAAGGGTGGGAAGACTGACGCCTGTCACTGCCGTAAGGGCTGTTCTCAGACTGAGGACGGGAAGAATAGTCATATCCTTGACGTTCAGCAGGGTGTCCGCCGGTGTGCTTCGACTGGCGCTGCAATAAGGCTGACAGGGAGTCCACTTCGGTTTCAGGATCCTGAGCATAATTTTGCAGCACCTTGGCAAAGTGGCCGCTGCCGGGCTGCTGCAGCTGTACCTTGTCGTCAGCCAATTTGCGTCTGGCCTCGCCAAAACGTTCAGCTAAGGCATCACGGGCAGGTTGTGACGGTGACGGCACCTTGGCTTCGCTGGCGTCATTGTCTACCGCCGCCACGATCTCAACACCGCCGGTCACTTTCTTATTGGACATAATCACCGCATTGGCACCGAGTTGTTCTTTGACTTCACTCAGCGCGGTTCGCATGTCCTTGGCAAAAAATCGTTTAATTTTCAATTCAGTCTTCCCATCCGGTGACGCATTACCCTGCACGTTTTGGCTGACTCAGTCAGCCTGGGGACACCTAGTTACCCACTGCATTCACAATACGGATTTGCTTTTCATCAGGGATTTCCTGATAAGAAAGCACCCGCAGTGTCGGGATGGTGTTTTTCACAAATTTGGCTAACGTGCCGCGCAGTACGCCAGACGTTAACAGTACAGCCGGTTCGCCTTTCAACTCTTGCTGATGTGTGGCTTCGGTCAAAGAGCGCTGCAGACGTTCTGCCAGACCCGGCTCGATACCGGAGGACTCGCCGCCGCTTGACTGCATTGTTTTATGCAATATTTGTTCCAACTCAGGAACAAGGGTGATAACAGGTAACTCAGGTTCTATTCCATTGATTTCCTGAACAATTAGTCGTTTGAGGCCGATACGTGCGGCGGCAGTAAGAATGTCGGGATCTTGACTCTTACCGGAATACTCGGACAAAGTCTGAACTATGGTGCGGATATCCCGGATAGGCACACCTTCATGCAGCAGGTTCTGCAGCACTTTCACCACAGCCCCTAACGGCAGCTGATCAGGGACAAAATTGTCCACCAGTTTCGGTGTCGACTGCCCCAGCACTTCCAGCAGGTTCTGAACTTCTTCATGCCCGAGCAACTGAGAAGCATTGTTCACCAGAATCTGACTCAGATGGGTTGCCAGTACAGTGGCAGCGTCAACAACCGTATAGCCCAATGCCTGAGCATGCTCTCGCTGCGATTCTAAAATCCAGATCGCTTCCAGCCCGAAGGCGGGATCGGTCGTCCGTTCCCCTTCCAGGCTGCCAAACACCTGACCCGGATTAATGGCCAGCTCCATGTCAGGGTGAATGTTTGATTCGCCATTGTTCACCCCCATCAGACTGATACGGTAGGTATTGGGCGGTAATTCCAGGTTATCGCGGATATGGACAGGCGGCACCAGGAAGCCGAAATCCTGCGACAGTTTTTTCCGAACGCCTTTTACCCGCTCCAGCAACTCGCCGCCCTGTTCTTTATCGACCATAGGGATCAGGCGGTAGCCGACTTCCAGGCTGATGGTATCCATAGGCTGAACATCGTCCCACGACAGCTCTTTGGTGACGGGTTTGCTGTCCAGCGCCTCAGGCGGGGCGGATTCTGCCAGCACTTTTGCCTGTTGCGCTTTCTTGACCCGCCAGTAGGCAATCAGACCAATGATCAGCGCCAGCAGCAGAAACGGAATATGCGGCATGCCCGGAACGATACCCATCACGAACAATATCCCGCCTGTGATGATAAGCGCCTGGGGGTTATTGAACATCTGGAACAGCATCTGCTGTCCCATGTCTTCGTCAGTATTTTGACGAGTCACCATCATGGCAGCGCCGATGGACAACAAAAGAGACGGGATCTGCGCTACCAGACCATCACCTATGGTCAGCAGGCTGTAGATATGAATCGCCTCATTGAAGCTGAGATCATGCTGGCCCATACCAATAATCAGGCCACCAATAATATTGATGAAGAGGATCAGGATGCCGGCAATGGCATCCCCTTTGACAAATTTAGAGGCACCGTCCATCGAACCGTAAAAGTCGGCTTCTTTGGTGACTTCGCTGCGCCGCGTTCGTGCCTGCTCCTGATCAATGAGCCCGGCGTTGAGATCGGCATCGATTGCCATCTGCTTACCCGGTAAGGCATCAAGGGTAAAGCGGGCACTGACTTCGGAAATACGGCCGGCACCTTTGGTGACCACCATGAAGTTGATGATCATCAGAATAAGGAATACCACCAAACCAACCGCGTAGTTCCCCCCGATAACCACAGAACCAAAGGCGTCGATCACCTGGCCCGCCGCCTCCGGGCCTTCATGGCCGTTCAGCAAGACAACCCGGGTTGACGCTACGTTCAGTGCCAGCCTGAGCAGGGTGGCAATCAGCAGTACGGTCGGGAAAGCCGCAAAATCCAGCGGGCGGCGGGTGTACACAGTAACCAGCAGCACCACCAGGGCCAGGGCAATATTAAAAGAAAAGGCCATATCCAGCAGCATTGCTGGCATTGGCAACACAACCATCGCCAATGTTGCCAGTACCATGACAGGGGCGCCGATTGCAGGCAGTGACTGCAATCGGTGTAAAGGCAATTTATCTGAAAAGGGTATCGGCAGCTTCATGCATTCTTATTTGGTTGGAATGGGTTAATCGTCAGTGCTCACTCAGTGTCCACCGCGTATTCACTGTCTGACACTGGGTGCGGCGGTGAATCGCAGACAACTGAACGGGCTAAGCTTCGCATAAAGCAAAATTTATACCGCCTTGACATGTCAATTTTTTGACCTGCAGCCAAAACATTTTGCAGCAGGTCATCAGTGCCGTAATTCAGCAGGAATATCAACCGCGCCTGCCGATAACTTGGGTCGCTTACCATTGCCGCGCCGGTATTGTTTCAACTGGAATACATACGCCAGCACCTGCGCCACAGCGGCAAACAAGCCATCCGGTATTTGCTGCTCCAGCTCGGTACTGTGATAGAGGGAGCGTGCCAGCGGAGGCGCAGGCACAATATCAATCTTATATTCGTTGGCCACTTCCCGGATTTTCATCGCCATGTGGTCTGTCCCTTTGGCGATGACCACTGGCGCCTTATCCAGCGTGGGATCATAACGCAAGGCCACAGAGAAGTGCTCCGGGTTGGTAATCACCACATCGGCCTTTGGCACTTCCGCCATCATGCGCCGCTGCGCCATTTCACGCTGCAGCATACGGATACGGCCTTTGACCTCAGGTTTACCTTCGACATCTTTATATTCGTCTTTGACTTCCTGCTTGGTCATCTTCAGCTGCTCGTTATGCTGCCAGATCTGGTACGGCACATCGATAGCCACCACCACCAGCAGCGAGCAACAGATCAGCAAGACAAAGCGCAGTAAAATCTCCAGCGCATGAAAGATGTTGCTCGGATAGATCTCTATGCTGAGCTGAAAGAAACCTTCCAGGCTGCTGTACATCAGGTAATAGGCCACACCGGCCACCAAAGTGACTTTGAGGATGGATTTCACCAGCTCAACGGCACTTTGCTTGCCAATCATACGTTTAAGACCGCTGGCCGGGTTCATTCTTGAGAGCTTGGGCCTTGCCGCCTCGGCGGAAAAGCTGATTCCGCCCAGGGCGGAAGCGCCAATCAGTGCCGCCACAAACAAGAATATCAACACCAGCAGCAATGGCCACAGCATATGCACTATGGCATCGCCGGTGACCGACAGCAGTTTGGTAAAATCAAACACTTCCTCGCGGCTGAGGGTAAAGAACTTGCGCATCACTTCACTCAAAGCAACGGCCAGCATTTCGCCAAACCACATCAGGCCAACCGCTCCCGATACCAGGACCGCAACCGACGCCAGTTCTTTTGAGCGCGCGACCTGACCTTTTTCCCGCGCCTGCTGCAACCGTCGGGGGGTTGCGTCTTCAGTACGTTCTTGTCCGTCTGACTCAGCCATCAGACTCCCTCCTGTCCGTCATCAGCAATCCAGCCTGATCAGGCTGCAGATTTGCTCTGTACCCAGTTGCCAGTGCTCTTCATACTGGGCCTGAATACCCATTAACAGATACCAGCTGACAAACAACCCCAGCAACAGCGCAAACGAGAAGCCCAGGGAGAAAATATTCAGCTGAGGTGCCGCACGTGTCATGACACCGAACGAGAGATTCACCGTCAGCAGCGCAATAATCCCGGCCAGCGACATGTTTAAACCGGCTTTAAACATCCAGCCGAACCAGCCCGCCAGCTGCTGGTAATCTACCGCCTGCAACATTGACTGGCCGACCGGCAAAGTGGTAAAGCTCAGCACCACCAGCCTGAGCATCGCCAGATGACCGTCAGTGGCGAGAAATAACATGATCGCCAGCATCATATACAGCTGGCCCAGCACTGGGGTGTTTTGTCCGTTTGCCGGGTCGACCATAGAGGCAAATCCGAGACTGGACTGCATACCCAGGATCTGCCCTAACAATACGAATGTCTGGGTGACAAACTGAGTAACCAGCCCCATAGCGACACCGATGATCACCTGCTGGCCTGTAGTGAGAAAGCCCTCAAAGGATAACAGAGGAATATCAGGCACCTGAGGCAGCATAGGCATCACCGCAAAAGTGACCGTCAGCGACAGATACAGCCGGATGCGCATCGACACGAAACGGGCGCCGAAGAAGGTCATGCTCATCATCATGGCGCCGATGCGGGTCAGCGGCCAAAAATAATTGGCCAGCCAATCTAGTATGACTTCCGCCGGATACGTCATGACCTATCTGCTCAGTAAAGGATTTGAGGAATGTGCTCAATGATGCGATGGAAATAATCCATCAGCATTCTGGTCATCATATGACCAAACACCATCAACGCAACCAGGGTGATCACCAGACGGGGCAGGAAGCTTAACGTCTGTTCATTGATTGAGGTAGCGGCCTGGAAAACCGCCACCACCAAACCAATCAGCAAGCCGGGTATGACGATCACACAGACCATCACCAGGACCATGTACAGGGCTTCCTGGAAAATTTCGACGAAGGCTTCAGGTGTCATTGTCTGTCTCTCCCTGTCATCAGGTGCCGAAGCTGCCGGCCAGTGTCGACAGGATCAGGTTCCAGCCATCCACCAGTACGAACAACATTAATTTAAACGGCAGTGAGACTATCATCGGCGACAGCATCATCATACCCATGGCCATCAATATTGAAGCCACGACCAGATCGATGACCAGAAAAGGCAGAAACAGCATAAAGCCAATCTGAAACGCCGTTTTCAGCTCCGAGGTGATAAAAGCGGGAATCAAGACTGTCATAGGGACTTGCTGGGGATCGGTCGCCTGCGATCCCGACATATCAACGAAGGTTTCCAGATCTTTCACCCGCGTTTGTTTGAGCATGAACTGGCGCAGCGGATCCTGGGCAATCGTCAGGGCTTCACGGGCAGAGAGCTCTTCATTGATATAGGGCTGAACGGCCTTGGTATTGATCTCATCCAATACCGGGGACATGACAAAGAAAGTCATGAACAGGGCAATCCCGATAATCACCTGGTTTGACGGGGTCTGCTGCAGACCGAGCGCCTGACGCAAAATCGACATCACCACCACGATACGGGTAAATGAGGTCATCAGGATCACTATGGCCGGCAAAAAGCCCAGCGCTGTCATCAAGGCCAGGATTTGCAGCGTGACAGAGTAATCTTCAGTGCCATCCGGGTTCACCGATACAGAAAACGCCGGAATGCCGCCCCCGCCTTTGGTGGTCAGCAGGGTTGCCGCCCCTTTGTCACTCTGCATCTCGCTGACGGTGACATTATTGCCCGCCACATTGCCCAGCCCGCCATCTTCGCTCTGCGCACTCGCCATGCCGGACAGCAGCAGACAAAGTGCAGCGATAATCCAGATAAAGAAGTGAGATCTATACATCATTGTCTTTTCAACAACTTACCGAGTTGCTGAGCAAACTCACCGTTGCCTGCACCAGCACTGACCGGCAAGGGCGTTTCCAGCTTGGTCAGCATTGAAATATTTTGCGGCGTCACACCAATGAGCAACTGCTCATCACCCACCTGTACCAGCACAATTCGCTCACGCTGGCCAACCACCACCTGGCGGACAATCTGCAGCCCGTTATCTCCGCCACTCACACCCGGCAATTTCATGCGGCGCAGCAGCCAGGCAAGAAACACGATAAGAACCAGTACCAGCACCAGCGAACCTATCGTAGTGCCCATATCCAGCTCCGGCGCCCCGGCCGCCCATACCGGCTGGCTGATCACGGCCAGAGCAGCGAGCAAAGTGCTTTTCAATGCTTTCATCCCTGTTACCGCAACTTCTTAATACGTTCAGTCTGACTGATCACATCGGTCAGACGAATACCGAATTTATCGTTGACCACCACCACTTCACCGTGGGCAATCAAAGTGCCATTGACCAGGACATCCAGCGACTCACCGGCGACACGATCCAGTTCAACGACCGAACCCTGGTTCAGTTGCAGTAAGTTACGGATACTGATCTTGGTGCGCCCGACTTCCATCGAAATCGTGACCGGAATATCCATGATGGAATCGAGACGACGACGTTCTTCATCAGAAATCGGGGTACTTTCGTCTGTGAGTTCTTCCAGCGGTGCCGCTTCAATATTGTCGTCGGCCTGCTCAGCCAGGGCTGCCGCCCAGTCGTCAGCAATTTGTTGATCTTTATCTGACATAAGTCACCTGTATTAATCGTCAATCGGGTCAGTGGCGGAGAAAGTCGGACTCAGTTCATCACCGTCTAAGAAGGCGAGGTCCGTTTTCACCGTATCTGGCCGCTTCAGTTTCTTGGAAATCTTTATCGCTACGTGATCGCCTGACTTACCCATTTTTCCGCGGTAAGTCGGCAGGTCTTCAACGTAGAGCGTGGCCGTTTCCGGCAATTCAATCGGTATCACATCACCGGAGTGCAGCTCCATCAGATCCCGCAGCGTCAGGTCAATATCGAGTAATTTGGCACGCAGATTCACTTCGACATCCATGACCTCATCCCGCAGGGCCTTGCTCCAGCGGACATCGGTATCCATTTTGTCACTCTGGACGCCGGCATCAAGCAATTCGCGGATCGGCTCCACCATGGAATACGGCATCACCACGTGGAAATCGCCGCCGCCGCCATCCACTTCAATGTGGAAAGAGCTCACCACTATCACTTCTGTCGGGCTGACGATATTGGCCATGGTCGGGTTCACTTCGGAATCCAGGTATTCGAACTCCACGCCCATCACAGGTGACCAGGCTTCGCGGTAATCCTCAAACACCAGTTTCAGCAGCATCTGAACGATGCGGCGCTCAGTCGGGGTGAATTCACGCCCTTCGATCTTGGCGTGAAAACGGCCATCGCCGCCAAAGAAGTTCTCTACCAGAATAAAGACCAGCCGGGCTTCCATGGTGATTAAGGCCGTGCCTTTCAGGGGACGAAAACGCACCATGTTCAGACTGGTAGGAACGTAAAGTGTGTTCTGGTACTCGCCGAACTTGAGCATCTGTACGCCATTGATCGACACTTCTGCCGTCTTGCGCAGCATATTGAACAAACTGATCCGCATATGGCGGGCAAAACGCTCATTGATAAGCTCAAGCGTCGGCATCCGGCCACGGACAATGCGGTCTTGCGATGAGAAGTCGAACGATATAACCCCAGTGCCTTCCTCTTGCCGGGGGTGATCATCCTCTACATCATCGACGCCATGCAGCAGCGCATCAATTTCGTCTTGGGTTAATAAATCAGTCACTGGGAACCTATTGCATTACAAAGCCAGTAAACAGTACCTGTTCGACCACAGGGCTGCCAGACACTTTCACCAGCGCAGACTGCACGGATTGCAGCGACTGTTGACGGAGTTCAAGCCGTCCGCTGGGAGAACGAAGCTGCTCCACACTGGCTGCACCGAAAGATTGAAGCAGGGTACTTTCTACCAAAGGAATATGTTGACGGGCCAGAGTATCGTTCTCATCACCACGTACCATGAGTTGTACTTTCACCTGTACCAGCCGCTGCTGGGTATCCCCAGTTACGTTAAAGATAAAGGGATGCGGCAAAATCACATAATAAGCCGGTTCCGGCTTACCTGAAGACTGGCTTGCCGACATGCCGTCGCTATCAGCAGCAGACTGATCGTCAGACAGGAAAAACCAGGCTGCTGCGCCCCCCAGAAGTACGGGGACCAAAGCAATTAAAATCAATAAAATGCGTTTTTTGCTATTTGTCGTTGCCGCTGATTCAGCCATATTTCCAATTCCGTTCGCGGGTCAATAATAGTCACTTGGGTCTCGCAGGATGCCAGCTATATCGCCGGGGGTCATGCGTAATAATCAATGCCGTCGCTTTGTTCACTGACAGTCACGGCAATCGCATTGCCATCGTCATCATCCCGCTGCGACTGGCCGCTCTGACCGCCGCCGGCCATGCCTTCTTCACCCTGTTGAGTGCCGGTATGCTGGCCGGCAAATTGCTGATTACCGTCCTGTTGGACGCTGCCCTGGGTCAACTGAATACCCTGCTGCTGTAACAGCTCTCTCAGTCGCGGCATGGCCTGTTCAACCAGATCCCGGGTCTGCGCGTTACCGACATGGAACTGGACTGAGGCCTGATCGTTATTGATGGCCAGTTTTATCTGCATCCGGCCCAATTCAGGCGGATCCAGGCGAATATCGACATGCTTGAGATTTTTACTCATCAGCATCTGTACCCGCTCCGCCAGTTGCTCACCAGCCATCTCTTTTTGTAATGGCAGTGCGGTGGGCTGCGCCTGCGCTTCAGCTCGCTGCATCGCAGCCAGTGAAGTAGGCTGCCCGGTGATCGCATTGGTGCCGGATGCCGGCCCTGTCGCCATGGCGTCTTTTTGCGCGGTGTCCATCTGCAGCCCGGCATCAGCCAAAGCCGCCTGAAGCGAGGCAGAGACGCCCGCTTGACCGGCTCCGGCCTGATTCGCACTTGCACCGTCAGCCGAGCCCGCTTCCCCGCCTTTGGCAGAAGCAGAAAGCCGGGCAATGGCGTCACTGAGCCAGTCTGGCTGAGTGTCTCCTTCGCTGCCCGCCTTGGCGTCACCCTGAATGGCGGACTGAACCGAGCCGGCCACCAGGGTCAAGTCAGGTTTCTCGCCCTTACCTTTGGCATCAGATGCCGTCCCTTTGCTGACCGCGGCCAGCATCTCGGCAAGTTTACCCGATTGCCCGCCAGCCATACTCGGCTCATCCCCGGCCTCAGTCATATCACCGTTCAGCGCCTGAGCTCCGGGTTGCAGAGGGACGCCTGCCGATAATAAGGCGACATCCGCCCCTTGCGCGTCACTGCTTTCAGACTCAGGTGGCAATTCTTTGCCATCTTTTGCCATTTGCAGCTGCTGGCTGGAGGCATTGAGTCGGTCTAACAGTGCTTCTGCCTCGGCACGGATGCTCTCTTCGGTGCTCTCAGACTCAGGGCTCTCGCCTGCCGCTGTCTGGGTGGCATCCGCCGTTTTTTCCGATGCTTTATCGGCTGTCACTGTGTCTGCACTTTCTTGCCGCTGGCTGTCTTTCGCCTTATGTGATTGCGCGGCGTTGTCACTGGCTTTTGCCGGCTGCGCGGCTGGCGATTCAATTTTTTGACGCTTAGGCGCCGCCTTGCTTTCACTGTGGACGGCAGACTCAAGTCGTGATGAAAAACCCGACACTCCGGGCTCTTCACGGCTGTCAGAACGACCAGGCTTACCCGGCCGGACGGAGGATCCGGACGTGCTAAAATCGACAGAAATGCTGCTGGACGGTTTCATAACTACCTTACACTGACAATTATTTGACGACCAAAGTCGTGGTTATACTCAAAACCATGCAAGAAGTGAACCAGCTCTTGAGTTGACTGCGATAAGCGACTAACACCGGCGGCGGGCAGATTGCAATGTGGCAAACTCATCCATTAACTTTTGTTCCTGACGTGCCAGACGTTGTTCCCGCTCTGTGTGTTTTTTTTCCAGCAGCCATTCAACTGACTTTCGTTCAGTACGGGCCTGTTGCCACAACTCAGCGCATTGCTCTGCCTGGCGTTCAAATTCTCGGCCGGCCGCTCCCTGCTGAACCAGAGTTTCGTCTAACTGGCCCAGGAATTTATGCAGATGGCTGAACTGACTGGCCGTCAGTCCATTCTGGCCGCGCTCGGTCAGTTGCAGGCAGTAATCGTAGCGGTACTTTTCAATTTGTTCGCGCTGCTGATAAAAGCTGTCCAAATCCCGCTTGGCCTGCTGAAGAGCCAGAAAAGCGTGATGTTCTTTGTCTTTGACCTGTTCAAGAATCAGGGTCAGTGCCTGATCAGACATCCATGCCTCCAGCCATGCCGTTTAGGTGTTTCATCTTCAGGCTCCCAGCGTAGAACGGAGCATATTGACGCACATATCATAGGGAACCGACTCTTTCATTGTCTGCTGCAGGTACTGATCCAACCTGGGTTTTAACGTAAAGGCCTGGTCAATCGCCGGATCTGAACCGGGTTTATAGGCGCCGATAGACACCAGATCCTGGTTTTTGCGGCAAATAGACAATATCTGCCGGACAGCTTTCGACATCAGCATCTGCTCTTCATCTACTATGGCAGGCATAACACGACTGACAGAACGTTCAACATCAATCGCCGGATAATGACCGGCATCGGCCATCTCACGTGACAACACGATATGGCCGTCAAGAATCGCTCGTGATGCATCGGCAATAGGATCCTGCAGATCATCGCCTTCGGTCAGCACAGTGAAGAAGGCCGTGATCGAGCCCTGGTCATCCCCGCCGTTACCGGCGCGCTCAACCAGGGCCGGGAGCTTGGCAAACACAGAAGGCGGGTAGCCTTTGGTGGCCGGTGGTTCGCCAATCGACAGGGCAATTTCACGCTGCGCCTGAGCAAAGCGAGTGAGCGAGTCCATCAGCAGTAACACATCTAAACCCTGATCGCGGAAATATTCCGCCACGGTCAGGGCGGTCTGGCACCCTTTCAGGCGCATCAGAGGGGAAGCATCAGCAGGGGCTGCCACCACGACCGCGCGCTGGCGGCCTTCTTCACCTAAGATCTCATCAATAAATTCTCTGACTTCGCGGCCACGCTCACCAATCAGTCCGACCACCACCACTTGCGCCGTAGTGCCCCGGGTCATCATGCCCAGAGTGACAGATTTACCCACACCGGAGCCGGCAAACAGGCCAATCCGCTGGCCTTTACCTACGGTCAGCAACCCATTAATGGCTTTTAATCCGACATCCAGCGGTTCACTGATAGGTTTTCTTGCGAGAGGGTTGATAGGTTCCGCGTTCAGGGCAGCCCGGGCCGAGGTATAGATCTTTCCTTTGCCGTCCAGGGGGTTGCCCATGCCGTCAATCACCCGGCCAAGCAACTCAGGGCCCACCGGCAGGCCGCCGTCGCTCATCACAGGCGTGACTTTAGCGCCGGGCATCACCCCGGTCAGCTGTTCACTGGGCATCAGGTACAGGGTGTCACCACTGAAGCCGACAACTTCGGCTTCGATACTGCCCTGTACCGCTTCGACACGGCACACACTGCCAACAGGCGCCCGGCAGCCAATGGCTTCCAGTGTCAAACCAACCACACGCACCAGTCGTCCGGAGGCCACAGGGCGGCAGGCCAGCCCCTGTAAACGGTAGCTACCCAGCCGTTGCGACAGGGTCATTCCGCGCTATCCTGTGCTGAAACGCCAGCCGGACGCTGATTCATGCCCAGAAACTGGCTCAACAGATGACGAACACGATCTTCCATTCGATAATCCACCGCAGAATCACCGGCACTGAGCTGGACATCACCGCGCTCAAGCCCCGGCTCTGAAAGCAACTGCCAGCGACGGGTATCGAGTTCCTGCTGACTGTACGCAGCGGTGACCAGCGCGAGATCGTCCGGATGCAACTGCACAGTAATCGACTGAGAGGCCAGCGGCAAGGTGGCAATGGCTTCGCGTAAGGTGGACAGAATCACCTGCGGGTTGGTCTGCACTTCAACCCGGATTAACTCGCGGGTCAACACGCTGACCATCTCCACCAGCTGGCTTTCGACCTGCTGATCGACCTGCTGTAGCGGTTGGGCGAGTTTGTCAAAAACCTGCGTTAAATGAGCCACATGCTGCTCAACTATTTCCTGTCCGGCAGCCAGCCCTTCTTCACGGCCAGCCTCCAGCCCTTCCTGATGACCGGCGGCAGCACCTTCCTGTCTTCCGGTTTCAAAGCCTTCAGCATGACCGGCAGCCCGGCCTTCGGCCAGTCCTTCTTCATAGGCAGACTGGCGGATATCGTCCAGATCCGCTGCCGTCAGTGGCTGGGGAGCCTGCTCCTCTTCCGGCACCTCTCTGGGGCGCCAGCCCGGATCATAATTTAACGCGTTCTCAACCGGGCCGCGATCTTCATCGCTATAATCGGGATAAGCCCAGCGTTCCAGCTCTTCTGCCTGGTGGCCACTCAGGCGGACAAAGCCCCGACGGCGTTCAATCGTCATTGTGCTTCCCCGGCTGAATTAGAGGTATTCATCCTGCCCACCGCCGCCATTCAGCATCAGCTCACCGGCTTCAGACAGACGACGGGCAATAGACAGAATTTCTTTCTGTGCTGCTTCCACATCGGAGACACGTATCGGCCCCATCGCTTCAAGGTCATCCATCAGCAATTCAGAAGCACGCTTGGACATATTGCGCATAATTTTCTCGCGCAGCATATCGTCGGCCCCTTTGAGCGCTTTTTGCAGCAGTTCCTGAGGCACTTCGCGCAGCAGGCTCTGGATACCCCGGTCGTCCACTTCGGCCAGGTTCTCGAACACGAACATCAGGTCTTCGATCTGAACGGCCATCTCCTCGTCGTTCTCGCGGATCTGATCCATCAGCAGACCTTCGATGTTGTTGTCGAGGTAGTTCATGATATCGGCCGCCGCCTTCATGCCGCCAATTTTCGCGGCCTGGGCACCGGCCTGGCCTGCAAACTGCTTCTCCATGATGTCGTTCAGCTCATGCAGGGCGGCAGGCTGAACTTCTTCCAGATTCGCAATTCGCATCATCAGATCCAGGCGCACGCGCTCAGGGAACTGGGATAAAATCTCTGCCGATTGCTCAGGATCCAGATACGACAACACGATAGTCTGTATCTGCGGGTGCTCATTGAGAATGATGCTGGCGACCTGACGTGGATCCATCCATTTGAGAGAATCCAGGCCACGCGAACCACTGCCCATCAGGATCTGATCAACCAGGTTATTGGCTTTATCTTCACCCAGCGCGGCGATCAGGGTATTGCGGACAAAGTCGGCGCTGCCCATGCCAATGCTGGTGTATTTCTGGATATCGGTCAGGAACTGACGGTGTACAGCCGTCACCTTGTCATTGCTCAGTTCCTTCATGCTGGCCATCGCCCCACCCACGCGCTGAACCTGCTTGGGTTCCAGGTGACGTATGATGGAAGCCGCATCCTGTTCATTCAGACTGAGTAACAGGATGGCTGCTTTATCCGTTCCACTTAAACTATTAATGTCGAACGGTTTTTCATCTGTCGTCGCGACTTCATTTGCCATCTTCGTATACCCAGTTCTTCACAACCTGAGCCGCCAGATCCGGTTCATTGGCCACCAGTGCACGCACGGCTTTCAGCAAGTCGTCATCTTTGTGCAGATTTGGCAGATCCAGGTTGTTATTGGTTAAATCGATACCGTCAACACCGTCCAGATCGGCCCCTATCAGATCTGAACCGTCACCCGCCATGATAGGCAGACCATTCTCATCCAACGGTGTGCCATCGGCAGCCTGGTTCGGATAGAGCAGTTTGCGCATGGCAGGGCGCACCAGCACCACCAGCACCACTATGATAACCAGCGCTGCAGCCAGCCAGCGAACCCAGGTATTGAAATTCGGGTGTTCCCAGATAGGCAAGTCGACAATGCGTTCCTGCTCCTGGGTGGCGAAAGGTACGGAAATCACTTCCAGCATATCGCCGCGATCCTGCAGGAAACCGACCCCGCCCATCAGCAGACGACGGATTTTCACCAGTTCTTCTTCGGTCACCGGGATACGGGTCATTTCGCCGGTTTCCGGATTAAGCTGCGGCTTATAATTGACCGCCACCGAAACCGTCTGACGGCTGATCGTACCGGTTTGCGAACGCTTATGACGGATAGTAGTATCCAGTTCAAAATTTCGCGTTGCTTCCCGGTGCACAGAGCCGTTGCCGCCTTTACCAGTTTGTAAGTCGATCACATCCTGCGGTATCGCTGAATCCTGCGGCGGCTGATTACTCAGCGCGCCCGGAATACCCGCTACAGACTGGCCGTTGTTGTAATCTTCCAGCGTATATTCACTGCGGGTAGACGGCGTATTGGGATCAAAACGTTTTTGCGTTTCTTCCTGGGCACTGAAATCCATCGAGACATCGACCTGAGAGGTGTAGTTACCCAACCCCAGGACAGGAATTAATATTGCATCGATCTTTTCGCGCAAGGCTTGCTCTTGTTTGCGCTCCAGTTCGTATTCTTTCCGGCGGGCCGTGGCTGCCGGATCTTCAGTACCGGAGCTGAGCAGACGACCGTGTTGATCTGTGACTGTGACACGGCTGGGTTTCAGGCCCGGCACGGCGGTAGAGACCATATCAACAATGGAGTCCACTTCCTGCTGACCCAGCGTGCCACCTGTACTCAGGGTCAGAAATACACTGGCCGTCGCTTCCTGATTATGACGGACAAAAACGCTTTGCTTTGGCATCGCCAGCAGTACCTGCGCTTTGCGCACTTGTCTGATCTGCTCTATGGCTCTTGCCAGCTGACGTTCGCGACTCAGTTTCAGCCGTTCTTGTTCAAGACGCTGTGAAACACCAAATCCCATATCCTGCAGCAGGATATCATCACCTTCCGCCGTCGGGTTATTCAATCCGGCACGGGTCAGCTCCAGCTTAAGTGCGCCGTATTTATCAGCCGGCACCCTGATGGTATTGCCTTCCAGCTGGTATTCAATTTGCTTCTGGTCAAAATGATCCAGAATCGGAATCAGCTCTTCAGTGGAGAAATTACCCAGCGGACGCATTTCCGGTTCTTTGAGCCAGGCGACGACCAGCACTATCAAAGCGACACAAATAGCCACTGACAGCACCAGAATAATCTGACGCAGCAAATCAAGGTTGCCCAGCATGCTGTCAACACGTGTGCTGGCGCTCTTCTCTTCAAGATCCGGATTTTGCAGATCCAGGTCGCTGTTGGCAACGACAGGAGCTGCAGCACTACCCGCTATGGCGAGTTCGTTGGATGTTTGTTCCGACACTCACTTAATTCCTGAATTAAACCGGCATATTCATCAGTTCTTTATAAGCTTCAACCAGCTTATTTCTAACCTGGACGGTTGCTTCGAAAGCCACGCTGGATTTATTTCGCGCGATCATGACATCTGACAGCGAAATGCTGCGATCGCCCTGATCAAAACGACTGGTCACCTCACTGGATGTATTCTGTAATCCGTTAACCGTTTGTATCGCATCTTGCAGGGCTGCACCAAAATCAGCACTGACCTTAGCGCCAGTCGCCGGACGTGACGCATTGCTGGCTTCCATTTGCATTGCCTGCATTTCTGACATAAATCCGTTGACTTTCATAGGTTATCTCCGTGGTACTTTTTTGACACAATCTAAATTGATCGCATCTTAAAAGATAAAGTTGTGCAAGCTTAACGCCAAAAATATGAAATTAATCTGTTAATTCCGCTTTTATGGTCAAACTGGGATCTCGATTCCGGCGTCCCGCATCTTGGCTAATTTATACCTGAGCGTGCGCGGGCTGATGCCCAATCGCTCCGCGACTTCTTTTCGTTTGCCTTCGCAGGCCTGTATGGCTTCCAGAATAATGGCAAACTCCTGTTCGCGAAGTTCGCTGCCCAGGCTGTCAGTCCCTGCCACGCCCGGCGGTATCACATGGACCGCAGTGTCATTCACTGCCTGCGATGCCACCGGAGTCAGGCTGATAGCGTGCTGCAGGCTGTGCGAATCCATCCAGTCCATGCCTTCCAGCAGAATATGCTCGCCACCTATGTCGGCATCACCGGCCAGAATCAGTGCCCGCTGGACCACATTGTCCAGCTCCCTGACATTGCCGGGCCAGCCATACTGCAGCAGTTTGGCTTGTGCAGCGGCAGAAAAGACCGGCGATGGCATGCCCTGTTTCTTGCAATGCCGGTCAGCCAGGTGACTGGCCAGCGGCATAATATCGCCCGGACGTTCGGACAGCGACGGCCAGACAAGCGGAAAAACATTCAGGCGGTAGTACAAATCCTCCCGGAAATTTCCTTCCGCCACGTATTGTTTCAGATCCCGGTTACTGGTGGCCAGCACCCGCACATCCAGCTTGATACTTTTCCTGCTGCCCAAACGCTCAACTTCGCGCTCTTGCAAGACGCGCAGCAGTTTCGCCTGCAGGTTCAAGTCCATCTCACTGATCTCATCGAGCAAGATGGTGCCGCCCTGTGCCTGTTCGAATTTTCCCGGACAGGCCTGAACCGCACCGGTAAACGCCCCTTTTTCATAACCGAATAAGGTCGCTTCCAGCATATTGTCGGGAATGGCGGCACAATTGATCGCGATAAAAGGCCCTTCACGACGCAGTGAGTGCTCATGAATGTATCGCGACATGACTTCTTTGCCCGAGCCGCTCGGCCCGAGTACCATCACGCTGGCGTCAGTCTGCGCGACTCTTTCGGCCAGCGCCAGTAATTTCAGGCTTTTCTCATCGGCGGCTATCGCCTGACTGCTGACCGCTTGCACAGGCGCGTAGCGGCTGACCATGTTCAGTAACACTTCCGGGGCAAAAGGCTTTGCCATGTAATCAATGGCGCCGTCTTTCATTGCCAGTACCGCATCTTCAATATTGGCATAGGCTGTCATCAGCAATACCGGCAGTTTAGGCCAGTGTTGCTTGATATTTCGCAGCAGGCCCAGTCCGTCCATACCGGCCATTTGAACATCGGATACCACAATATCCACCGGCTCAGATTTCAACAGCAGCAGGGCTTGTTCGGCACTGTCTGCTTCCAGCCACTGATAACCTGCCAGCGCCAGTGTATCCACTAAAGCTTCACGCAGACCTTCGTCGTCCTCAACGATCAGTACTCGGCTCGTCATTGCCTGTCTCCTGTTGCTGTTAATTCATCGTCTTGCTCATGGCTTGCTGCCTGAGGCAGGCTGAGCGTAAATGAGGCGCCTTCTCCCGGGGTGGAAAACAGCGAAAGGCTGCCATTGTGGGCTTTTGCCACCATCTGTACCACGGCAAGTCCTAAGCCTGTGCCTTGCTGGCGAGTCGTGAAAAAAGGCTCCAGCACCTTTTTCTGCATCTCAGGGGCAATGCCGGGGCCGTTATCGGTAATACTAAGGTGAATCATGTCGGCGCCGCAGTGTACCGACAAACAGACTTTGCATGCTTTGCCTGACATCTGAATGGCATTGGTGATCAGATTGCTAATCGCACTCGCCAGGGCATTCACATTACCCAGAACACTGGGGCTCTCATCATCACACTCAATCGAGAAATCCACCTGATTGGACACCACCTGGGCCTCTATCATGGCGTCCAGTTCATTGAACAAGGCTTCGAGCGTAAAAGGAGCCACCACTTTGTTATCACCGCCTTTGGCAAACAGCAGCATGTCATTAACCTGCTTTTCCAGATCCCGCAACCTGTCCATCAGTTTGCTCTGAAACCTGTCGCGGGTTTGCGCGGTCAGCTGAGGCGCGGCCAGATTGGCGGCATATAACATGGCACTGGACAGCGGTGTTCTGACCTGATGCGCCAGCGAAGCAACCATACGGCCCAGTGAGGATAAGCGTTGCATCTCACTGAAGCGGGACTGCAGCAGGCGGGTTTCTGTCATGTCAGTGATCACGATAAGCTGTCCACTGGCTGACGCGGAGATGGCCAGTTTGACTTTACGACCACTGCGTAAAGAAATTTCATGGCCGTCATCTTCCTGAGGCGCAAAGGCACGCTGTATAACATCCAGCCAGCGTTCCCCGGCCAATGGCTCTCCTAACAGGCGGACAGCTTCAGGGTTGGCCTCACATACCATTCCCATTCCATCGAGCAAGATCACGCCAGTTGGCATGACTTCAATCACTTGCTTATACCTGCTGACCTGTTGACTCAGGTTTCCCAGCGGGGAGACAGACTGCCCTTCTTCCACCTTACACCTACTTTCGCATTGTCCTTTGTTACACTAAACAAGCACTTTTTATGCCAAAAATATCCAATAAAAAACAACAAGTTATGATGAACCCATAAAAAAAGAGTGATGTCAGAATATTGACATCACTCCTGTCAGAGTCTGGAGTACTGCATAAAAGTGACAATACCCCAGGATAAATTTTTACTTGCTGATGCTATTCGCGCACAGACTCTTCACGCACAGACTCTTTGGTCGAGATATTGTACTTACGCATTTTTTCCACCAGAGTCGTGCGTCGCATGCCCAGCATGTCGGCCGCCCGCGCCACCACCCCGGCCTGTGCTTCGAGAGCCTGACGGATCATGTCAATTTCAAGATCCGCCAGCATCTCTTTCAGGTTAAGGCCTTCAGGCGGTAAATCGCTGAAGCCGAAATTATCGTCCTGATCATCATAACTGTCGGAGAAAACATCGGCTAACATCGCACGTTCTTGTTCCTCCACCGACATCATGCGCTCTTCCGGACGGAAATCCGGCAGATCACAGTACCGGTATTTCACCGGCAAATGATTCACATCCACCATTTCACCCGGATAGAGAATCATCAAGCGCTCGACCAGATTGGCAAGTTCACGCACGTTGCCTGGCCAGTCATGCTCCATCAAAGAGGTGATCGCTCTCGGGGTAAAATGCACCGACCTTGCCCCTTCGGCTTCCATCCGGGACAGCAGTTCCTGCAGCAGCAGGGGGATATCTTCCAGCCGCTCACGTAACGGCGGCGTTTCAATCGGAAAGACATTCAAACGATAAAACAGATCTTCCCGGAACAGGTTTTCTGCAATCATGGTATCCAGGTTACGGTGGGTCGCGGCAATAATGCGGACATTGGCTTTAATGCTCTGATTGCCACCCACACGTTCAAAGCAACGCTCCTGGATCACGCGCAGCAGCTTGACCTGCATCGGCATTGGCATATCACCGATTTCATCCAGGAAAAGCGTGCCGCCTTCCGCCAGTTCAAACCGCCCTTTGCGTGAGGATATCGCACCGGTAAATGCGCCTTTTTCATGGCCAAACAGCTCGCTTTCCAGCAGCTCAGCTGGGATAGCACCGCAATTGACCGGCACAAACGGGCCTTTACCCCGGGAGGAATGGTAGTGAATATTACGGGCAACAACTTCTTTACCTGTGCCGGATTCACCAAGGATCAACACACTGGCGTCGGTGCCTGCAACCTGTTCAATCAGGTAACGGACCTGGCTGATACTGTCACTGCGCCCGACCATGCTGCGAAACAGGGTATTTTTGCGCGACAGCTGCGGCACCTGAAAATGATTTTTGCCCTGAAATTCCTGACAATGACGCAGCGCATCCATCAACTGGCTGTAGTGCAGCGGATAGGCCAGGGTACCGACAAAATTCGGCATACCTGAGACCGCTTTTTCATGCTGAGGCATGGATAGCACAGGAATGTGATATCGCTGACGCAGTTGTTCCAGCACCTGATTCTGTTTTTTAACAGAATGGATATTGCCAATCAAACAGGCGCCCCAGGGTTGTTCCCACAGTGCGCCTTCAGCCTCATCGGTGGATATCGCTTCATGCTGCTCACCGACAAAATTAAGGATCACGCTGAGATCGTGACGGTGCTGCGGGTCGTCATCAATGACGAGGGTCTTAGCTAAACCTTGCATAGAAGTGATATTTGCCTGTCTTTATGTATTCTTATGGCGTATTCAAACGGAACAGCAACCAAAACTGATGCTGCCCATTGTAATAAAAGAACAGGACTTGGCAACCGGGCACAGTGAAAAGCTGTGAGCCCAGTGCCACGGAATTATGCCGGATACACAATTAATTGACTATTAGCGGCCAACATTGTGTGGGGGAGATGGGAAGCTGAATACTGACTCGTGAACGGATTAATACTCCATTTGAGTAATATTGTGATGCTCAGGAGGAATCTGATCCCACGCTGACTTCAGCTCCCTTAACATGTCGATCACTTCATCAACATGCTCTACTTCGTTTTTCTGGTTCGCTGCGGTGATTTTTTCAATCATATACAGATACAGCGAATCCAGATTGCTGGCGATCTCGCCGCCATCGTCAAACGACAGACAGCCACGCAGGCTGATGATGATATCCAGAGCCTTACCCAGACGCTCACCTTTGGTGGCAATTGATCCTTGCTCCATGGCCGCTTTACCCTGAATCAAACGCTCAATGGCACCCGCCATCAGCATTTGAATCACACGGTGAGGTGATGCGGATGTTAACTGACTGTCTACTGAGACTCGTTTATAAGCCTGTAGATTTCCTCTCATGACCATGATGTTACCTTAACGAAATTGATTATATGCCTGCAGCGAACGTTGTCCGTGCTGTAATCGTTTCAGTTGACTTGCCGACTTTTCGCGCTTTTCGCGCAATCTTGTCAGCAAATCCGATGTTCGGGTGATTGCTTCCTGCCAGCTGCCTTGATCCAGCATTTCTGGCACGGCTTTAAGATCATTCAGTACCGTCTGGCGATCCGCCAGCAAGCGGTACAGGGTATCCACGTCAATGTCCGTACCGTCATCGAGCAGCTGGTTCAGCTGTTGATCAATGTCGGCCAGGGTTTGCATCATCTTGTTTGACATTGCCTTCCCTCTTGTTATCCGCGATTACATCTGCGGCATCATACTCATCATTGAACCCAGTTGGCTCTGCATCTGCCCCATGGCATGATCCATCGCAGAAAACTGGTCGTGGGTGCGCTGATAGACGCCTTCCATCCGGCGGTCCAGATCGCGCTGATCATCATTGAGCGTTAACACCTGCTCATTGATGCTTTTCTCCCGGTTCGAGATACTGCCGGTCACGCCGGTATAAGCATGCAGCATATCTTCAATCCGGCGGGCAAAACCTTTACGGCTGCCAAAAAACTCACCAACCGCGGCAAAATTCTGGTTCAGTTGCCTGTCGAGTTTATCGTAGTCGATTTCCAGATGCCCGCTCAGTGTGGTGGTCACACCCAGTTCACTCAGGGTCTGCAGACTCGACGGCCCGTCTTCCAGCGGCGTACTGAATGCGTTTCGCAGCTGCTGAACCGATGAGCGCAGCATGCTGTCACCGACCAGCGGCCCTTTGTTCTGGGTATTCGGATCAAATTTACCCAGCTCCAGCGCGGTGTCGTAAAACTGATTGTAAGCATTCACAAACCGTTCGATCTGCGCCCCGGCCTTGTCTTTGTCGTAGCCGATTTCAATCACGGCTTGCGGCTTTTCGGCATTCGCTGACAGTTGCTTTAAATCTATATCCAAACCGGGAATCGCATCTGTCAGGGTATTGGTGTCGCTCGTCACTTCTGCCAGACCGTCAATCAGCACTTTGGCATCAGAGGCAGCCTGCATTTCCTGCATAGGGCTGCCGGGATTAGCAGCGTCAAACGCAAAAGACTGTAACGGACTGCCGGCTTGCGCATCGACAATCACTTTCAGCGGATTGCCAGCCCCTGTTTTATCGGCGTTCAGCACCAGCCGGGCGCCGCTGGCGTCCTTAATGACAGTGGCCAGCACGCCTTTGTTATCCGGATGACGGTTTATCTCACGAACCACATCCAGCAGTTTGGTTTGATCCTGGTCGAATGAAACGTCAAAAGACTGACCACCGACGGACAGTGTCAATTTTCCGGCACCCATTGCCGTTTTATCATCAACCGGCAAGGACGCAATTTTATGCGAGGTTGCCAGTTGCTTGACTTCAACAGAATATCGCCCGGGCTGCGCTTCATGGCTGGCACGGACAGACACCAAATCCTGATTGTCTGAAGAGGCGGTACGCTCGGCCAGCGTATGGTTCTGCCTGATGTCTGCCATCAGGGTTTTCATACCATCGAGTGCGCCTTTCAGCCGTCCGTAAGCACTCAGCTCAACATTGGCCTGCTCTTTTCGCTGATTGATGCGCTCTTCTTTTGGCGCCCGCTCTGCGGCGACAATTTTGTCGACCATGGCATTGATATCCAGGCCGGATGCCGTACCCATTGCGCCAATATTCATCTACAACCTCAATCAGTTACTATTACACTTTGGTGGTCAAAAGCCCGGTGGTGTAAGTTGCTATCTGGCGTGACAGCGCCAACATGTCTTCATCGGGGATCTGCCGGACCACTTCACCGCTTGCTTTTTCATAAACGGTAACGACCTGACGTCCAGACTCTTCATCAATTCTAAATGCCAGCCCTTTATTCATTGAGCCGACAAAATCTTCAATACTTTCCACCAGTTTCTCTAATTGCTGGCGATGTAACTGTTGCTGTTCTTCCAGCCTGGCCGACTGCTCTACGCGCCTGACGTCCGTGTTTGCTGCCACACCTGAGGCATTGTGCCCTGGGGTTGCGACCGCCAAAGAATCTTCGCGTGGATGACCAACAGAAGGGTTTGCAACATCTGTGCCAACAGGTGATTTCGCACCGGTTGAAGAAAAGCGGGATAGAAATGAAGGGTTTAATACAGATTTTACGTCCATTTTCTGACACCTTCTGATCGAAAAAAGCGGCAAGGGCTTGCCCCTGCCGCTTCATTGAGCGGATTAGCCCAGCAGGCTCAGTGCCGCCTGAGGCGCCTGCTTCGCTTGCGCCAGGATAGAGGTCGACGCTTGCTGCAGGATTTGGTTCTTAGTCAGGTTTGTGGTTTCTTTCGCAAAGTCAGTATCACGGATACGGCTGTTGGAAGAGGCCACGTTTTCGTTGATGTTGTTCAGGTTGCTGATGGTGTGATCCATACGGTTTTGTTTCGCACCCAGCTCTGCACGGTGTGAATCAACAAACTGCATCGCACCGTCCAGGATTGCCGCCGCTTGCTGCGCTCCACCGACTGTGCTGACATCCAGCTCAGACACTGTGATATTAGCCGCTGCACCAGCAATTGAGGCATCCACTGCCACACCTGCTGTGTCAGTCATTGCGATAGTACCGGTAGTCACACCGACAGTACCGTTAGATGAGAACAGCTGCAGCTCGCCTTTTTCAGAAACAGACGCATTGATCTGGTCATTCTGACCGTTAATGCGGGTCGCGATTTCTTCGATATCGTCGCCACCAACCAGGTCGATGCTTACCGCTGTCGCATTACCGTCAGCATCTGTTACGCTCAGCTCGATAGTGGTATCGGCATCCAGGGTAGAGTTTTTATCTGCCACCTGGTTCGTTGAAACCAGCAGGCTACCACCCATGTCAGCGCTGTCAGAACGCATATTTTTCAGCGTCAGCTGTACCGCTTCACCGGAATCTGCACCCACCTGGAAGGCACGGGTACCGAATGAACCATTCAGCAGCTTCTGACCACCGAAAGAGGTGGTTTCCGCGATACGGTTCAGTTCATCGTTCAGTGCTGTTACTTCTTCCTGAATCGCTTTACGGTCATCATCTGAGTTAGAACCGTTCGCCGATTGCAGAGACAGGTCACGCATACGCTGCAGGATGCTGGTGGTTTCTTGCATTGCACCTTCAGCAGTCTGAGACATTGAGATACCGTCGTTGGCGTTACGTACTGCTACGTCCAGGCCACGGCTCTGAGTCATCAGACGGTTAGAAATTTGCAGACCTGCTGCGTCATCTTTTGCACTGTTGATGCGTGAACCGGTAGACAGGCGCTCCATAGAAGCTGCTGTATTATCGCTAGCTTTGTTCAGGTAACGCTGAGCGGTCATTGCAGAAACGTTAGTGTTTACTGTAACTGCCATAGTAATTCTCCTTACTTGTGCTTCTTTGTGGCTTGACCAGCTCAGCCGGCAAGTCCGAGTTATTCTTCGTACATCACCTTTAACGGCACTGGTGAAGAAAGCTTTAAGGTTTTTTTTGAAATTTTTTTACTGGGCAAAAAAGTGTGAATCCGAACCCAATAAACAGCGAATCAGAATGCATTACCTTTATTCAACGGTGACGCACTTTCTTGTTCTATAAGGGTTATCGGCGCAATGGAGGAAAACTTTACAGGATTTTTTTGCTATTTATTTTCTATTTTTTTATTGGCTGGCACCAATAAAAAACGGCAAGGTATTGCCACCTTGCCGTTTAGTCAAATTACCGCTTATCGCGATTATTGCAGTAAGTTCAGTGCAGACTGCGGGATCTGTTTGGCCTGAGCAAGTATCGAGGTACTGGCTTGCTGCAGAATCTGATTCTTGGTCATTTCTGTTGTCTCTTTCGCAAAGTCGGTATCGCGGATACGACTGTTCGAGGCAGACACATTCTCAGAGGTATTGGCCAGGTTGTTAATGGTGTGCGTCAGACGGTTTTGCTTCGCACCCAGATCGGCGCGCATACTGTCGATATATTTCAGCGCCGAGTCAATCAGAGGAACGGCACGCTGCGCCCCACCTGCGGTTGATACATTGATCTGCGAGACAGTAATGTCGGTCGCTGTACCGGCGATATCACCCGCGACAGTCGTACCGTCGCTGTTGATCATGCTGATCGCACCATTGGTGACACCCACGGTACCGTCACTGGAGACCAGCTGAAGCTCGCCTTTCTCTGTCACGGACGCATTGATCAACCCATTCTGACCGTTAATACGGGTGGCAATTTCTTCCACATCATCACCGCCCACCAGACCGATAGCCACAGGAGTGACAGTGCCGTCAGCGGCGGTGACACTCAATTCAATATTGGTATCTGCCGCCAGCGTTGCATCCGGCTGAATCGTATTGGTCGAAACCAGCAGGCTGCCGCCCATTTGCGGTTCGTCGGCACGGACACTGTCCAGACCGACAACAATTGCTTCACCGGCATCGGCACCGACCTGGAAGGCCGCTTCACCGAAGGTACCGTTGAGCAGTTTACGGCCACCGAATGAGGTGGTTTCCGCGATACGGTTCAACTCGTCCTGCAGCGCGGTAATTTCTTCCTGGATAGCGACACGGTCGTCATCCGAGTTGGCACCGTTCGCCGACTGCAGCGACAGATCACGCATACGTTGCAAAATGCTGGTGGATTCCTGCATCGCCCCTTCTGCGGTCTGCGCAATTGAAATACCGTCATTGGCATTTCGCATCGCCACGTTCAGACCACGAGTCTGAGCAATCAGACGGTTGGAAATCTGTAAACCGGCCGCATCGTCTTTGGCGCTGTTAATACGACTACCCGTAGACAGACGCTCCATGGATTGGCTCAGGCCCTCAGATGCTTTGTTGAGGTAGCGCTGCGCAGTCATGGCAGACACGTTGGTGTTCACTGTTACACCCATTTTGCTCTCCTTTGACTTTTCGCTGTTAGCGAAACAGCTACCCGCAACGTCAACCCATCAGAGAGTGAAGCGGGACCAGCGTTAGTAAAAATGTCGTTAATGAAAATCACAATAATACTTTAGCAATTAGTGTGCCAGAAATAATAAGCCATTATTTTCATGACTTTACACTATATTTCATTGGCAATTGAAGCAAAGCGGCAAAGCCATGCCAGCTCATTAAGCCTCTCTGCCGCCAAGCCTTGCCGCCCGGCAAGTGGGCAGCGGCAAAGTTAAAACTAAGCCCCTTTTCTGAGAGGCCGATAAAGGGGCTCATCACACAGCCCACCGAGATCTGAGCTTAGATATAATTGAACAGGCTCAGGTTTTTGGTTTTTGCAAATGCCTGCTGGGAAGCCTGCAGCGCCAGCATATTTTCATTGAGCTCCACCACAGCTTTGCCGTAGTCCAGATCTTCCAGCGTACCGCGCGCTTTATTGATCACCAGCTTAAAGTCCTCATGCATATCGGCCTGGCGATCCAACGTTTGCAACCGGGTGCCGACTTCTGAGCGCGCCCGGTTAATATGCTTGAACGCCTGCGACAGCTCTTCCGCTACCTGGTGCAATTCAGCGGTTGCCGATGCATCTGAAGGTGCGCGGGCAGAGACTTCAATTCCGCGTTTGAAAGAATCAAACACACTGAAAGTATCCTGCCGGCTCAGGGTGATCTGATCGCCATCTGTCACTTCGCCTTCCAGCTGTACCGACAGCGTCCCCCACTCGATGCCGCGTTTCGGATCGAAAGGCTGACTGTCAACCAGCAAACCATCCTGATAAAGATCATACACCGCACCCGAATCCGTCTGCGTGAAATCAATGGTATAGCTGGCATTGTCTGAGTGGTTGTTATTCCGGGCATGCGACAGCAGCAGCAGCGAGCCAGACTGCAGATCGTAATCCGGCTGATAATCGCCGTAAGGGTTCTCGATGTTCATAAACAGCTTGTCGCCCGGATCATTCACCGGCACTTCGACGTTCGGTGACACTTTAGACATCCGCTGATAGCTGTCACCGACGTAACTGACATTGCCGTTGCCGTCTCGGAAAAACGGCTGCTTGTCGTACTGATTGCCCGCAAAAACAAAGTTACCGGATTCATCCTGGGTATTGACCAGGTGGATCACGGAATCAAACAGCCCTCGCAAATCCTGCATGTGGGCGATTCGGTCATCATCTGACAACGAACCGTTCACCATAGACATGGTTTTGCGCTTGGCGTCATCGAGCAGGGTTTCGGCATCGGAAATCGCGGTTTCTTCACTGTTCAGGCGATTACGTGCCAGGGTAATAGAGCGCAGCGACTGATCAATTTCCGTATTTTGCTGTGAAAAATTCTGCACATAGATAGAGGCAACCGGATCGTCCCCGGCGGTCAGCAACTGCTTGCCGGACGCCAGTTGTTCCTGGTTCTGTGAGACTTTCACTTGTTGGCGGTTCATATCATTCGCCACGGACTGATAGTTATGAAAGCTGGCAATTCGGCTAATCATACGGCGTTAACTCCTTATCGCGCGGCATTAAGCAAAGTATTAAAGGTTTCATTCGCCACCGTCATAATCCGGGACGATGCCATGTAAGCCTGCTGGAACTTCATCATGTTTGCGGCTTCTTCATCCATGTTGACGCCGGCTATTTCAGCCACACGGCTCTCTGCCGCTTCTTTTTCCTGACGGCCCACTTCTTTCAGACGTGCGGCCGATGCGCGCTGAACACCCATTTCGGTATTCAGCCCCTCATAGACGTCGATCACGCTGGATCGGCCTTTATTCATGAGCTTCATGTCCTGAAGATCCTGCATTTTGATCAGGTTCCCGTTATCGCCGCTGGCCGCATTGAGGTTGACGGCAAAGACGTCACCGCCCGCTGCACCATTACCCAGGGTGAACCCGGTGCCGCCGACCACCACCTGACCGCTTGGCGGATAAGGCTGCGGGGCCTGCAGCACATTGCCCTGCATATCCAGCACCGCAAACTGCGAGGAATCGGGTGATACCGCGACCTGGAATTCTCGTAACGGACCGGGAGATGTAATGGCAAACTCGGCTTTTCCCTGCGCCTGCGTTGCAGAGCTGAGGTAACTCTGCGCTGCAATTTTTGCCGGATCTGTCATTTCGGCCTGCACGTCTCTGGCCGCATTGCGGGTAGGCCGCAGCAGGATTTTTTCGCCGCTGGCAATCGGAGCGGCAATTTCTATCCGCACGCCATCAACATCGAAACTCGGCGGCAGGCCACTCGGAATGACAGATTGCGACGAACCATCCGGCATTTTCAGCGTATGCTGACTGCCATTGAACCCCAGCTCATACTCACCGGCCTGCAACTTACTGAGATCCTGTATGTACACTTTCACCTCTGCGCTGGAGCCCTGAGGGATCAGTGCGCGGGAGGCGGCAATCTCAGGGGCATTGACATCAGTAAACATCGCCTCCCCCACCTGGCCATTCAGATCCAGGCCCTGTGACTGCAGCTGGTTCACTGACTCAGTGAACCCCAGGGTCATTTTGCCCAGTTCATCCATCACCTGCGGCAAGGTTTTGTCGCGGTATTCAAACAATGACGCCAGTTTGCCACCGACATCGTCCGAGCTGATGGCTTTCAGGGATTTACCTGCCACCACTGCCAGCTGAGTCTGTTGCGGATCGGGATCGCCATTGATCATTTGCAGTTCGCTGGAATGGGTCCCGGACACCAGAGTATGACCACTGCCAATCAGCACGTTGAAGGTTTCCGCGTTCTTACGGGTGACCGTGACTTTGGTGTAGGTCGACAGCTCATTGATTAACTGCTGATGTCTGTCCATCAAATCGTTATCCGCGCCGCCGGCCGGGGTTTTCAGCAAAGCCTGATGGATTTCCACCAGCTCGCGGCCAATGTCATTCACCCGGTTCAGGGTTTTTGACAGGACATCGTTGGTGACATCTTTTTGTTCAGCCAGTACCCGGTGGGTGTCATTCAGACCGGCTGCAACCATTTTGGCTTTTTCCAGCACTACCTTGCGGGTGCCCAGATCATTGGGGCTGTCAGCCATAGCTTTGACGGCGTCATACCACTGGTTCATGTCCTGCGGCACCTGACTGGCACTGTTTGCCAGCAGCTTATCGAGCCGCTCAAGCTGGCCGTCGCGTTCAGTAGCATAGCTGTGGTTAGTCGTGGTGAGGTTCAGCTCGTTGGTGGCAAACTGATCATAACCGCGGCGAACTTCTGCCGCATGGACGCCTGTGCCGTAGTTATTGCCGCCCCACCACAGAGGATCGTTGGTCTGCTGCACCACAGACTGGCGGCTGTAACCATCCGTATTGACGTTGTTGATGTTATGGCTGGTGGTATTGAGCTGCCTTTGCGCTGTTAACACACCTTGAGAGCCCAAACTGAGCAAATCGAACGCCATTGCGCCTCCAGAAAACCTCGGGGAGTTACTTTACTGGAGATTAATAAGCAAAAATCATTCCAATATATAAATGTTTGTTTTTAATTGACTAAATTGAATTTAAGCAGACGCAAGGAAAAAGGTTGCCGCATATCTCAAAATGGGAAAGAGAATTACTTACAAACAAGAACCCTGAACTAATATGCAATTGAACTCACAAAGAGGTGTAACAATGTTCAATTATAAAAAACTGATTTTATTGTCGGCTTCACTCACAACCAGTCTGGCCTATGCCGGTACCGAGACAAATGCGTTTGATACGGAAGGGAACCCAATATTTATTGATACCTCCCAACTCTACCAAGATCCAGAAACAAAAATCATGCAGGGGCCTGGTGGACATAAATATATCCACACAGGTACTTACAATTCATTCGATGAGTATGGGAACCAGGCTGAAAAAGATTGTTCTCAAACACTTCTTTTTACTGATCCAAATAACCCACCCGATTTTAGTATTACAAACCTGCCCGGCCCAAGCTGCACATTACAAAGGCTTACAACCGATAACTTTGAAGAAATATCAGTTGAAAACCTTAAAGCGCCTAAAATTCAAAATAACGACCAAGTAAAAAAACAAGAAAACGATAATATTGCAGCTCTGCTAGACAAAGACTGCAAAAGATTTGGAGCTTATGCCCCACCGAATGTCTGGAGCTACCCTGTCCCCGTCGCAAGTCATATCGGGGTCACAACCTACAAAGTCAGCTCAAAAATCTTAGGGGATACACTTGTATTAAGCTGGGTCCGATACTGGTCTCAAGAAGACAAATGGGCAGACAGAAAGTTTAGTGGGAATGGCTGGATCAAAGTGACAACAGGCAATGCAGCCTCGAGTGTTTACACCACGTATAAAGGGGTTCCTTTCGGCTCTTCTGTTGAAGGAGAAATTTGCTGAATCATGAGTACGGCAAGTTGAGAACTTGCCGTACATTTTACTTCATCAGTTTCCGAACCGTGTCCATCACATTGATGATTTTATCGGCATATTTCGGATCGGTCGCGTAACCGGCCTGATGCAGGTTACGGATAAAGCGGCGCGGATCCTGCGGTGAGGCCAGTGCTTCTGAATAACGCGGGTTGTCATTCAAAAAACGGACATAGTCATTAAAGCTGTCTTCATAACTATTGTAAGAGCGGAATGCCGCACGTTCCTGAACCGGAATACCGTCATGATATTCCAGCGTCTGGGTGGCCACTTTATTGCCGGCCCAGCGTGGGTCCGCTTTGATATTGAACAGATTATTACTGTCACCTGCCGCATTTTTCACCACTTTTTTACCCCAGCCGGTTTCCAGTGCCGCCTGCGCAATCAGCACTGCCGGATCGGTGCCCAGCATGCCTGCCGCTTTTTCAGCAAACGGACGCATACGGGTCACGAAATCTTCCGGCGAAGAAAACGGTTTTTCCTGCGGCTGGCGCAATGGCGGACGGACAAACTCGGCTGGCGTGGTGGCAGAAGCTGCTGGTATCGCCGCTTTTTCCGGCGCTGACGCAGCTTTCTCTTTAGCCGCTGTGTCTATAGCCGTTGTATCTTTAGCTGCGAAGACTTTGGCAAGCACATCATCGGCAGACACTTGACGCGACTGCTGAATGGCCTCGAAACCGGCAGCTTTTTCTTGTGCCGCTTTCGCCTGCTCTTCCGGTGTTGCCGGTGGCTTCTCTAAGGCGCTTAGCTGTTCCACGATAAGATCAGCCAGACCAAGCGAACCGCGGGCGCTGAGTTCACTGGACATTTGCTCGTCGCGCATTTCTTCAAAAAACTTGGTGTTTGAGCTGCTCATCAGATCAGACTCAAAGGCTTCATTGGCCTGACGCATCGATTTAAACAGCATTTGAGTGAACAGGGCTTCAAACTGCTCTGCTGCTGCTCGCAAAGATTCCGTATCCCCTTTGCCTTTGATGCCAGCACGAAGTCTGTCAAGATTAGCAAGGTCGTTGACAAAGCCTGGGTCCGTCGGTTTCATCGTCAGTTATCTGCCTGTAATGGTCTTTCCATCAGCACCTTCACACAAGGTGCCAGCCATAATTAAATAATGATCAGCTGGCCTTCAATGGCGCCAGCCTGTTTCAGTGCCTGCAGAATCGCCATCAGATCGGAAGGCGCAGCCCCCACCTGATTGACCGCGCGTACCAGCTCATCCAGGGTAATCCCCGGATTGAACTTAAACATCCGGGAGTCTTCTTCCGTCACTTCAATCTGAGAGTCAGGTACCACCACAGTTTCGCCGCCGGAGAATGGATTGGGCTGGCTGACAGTAGGATTTTCCCGGATCGACACTGTCATACCACCGTGGGTAATCGCTGCCGGTTTGAGCTTTACATGCTGGCCGACGACGATTGTCCCGGTACGGGAGTTGACGATAATTTTCGCCGCACCTTCGGCCGGGTCGAATTCAAGGTTTTCGATAGTCGACAGGAAAGCCACCCGCTGGCTCACATCTCGCGGCGCACGTACACGTACCGAAGTGGCATCAATCGGCGCGGCCATATCAGGGCCGAGAAACTGATTGATGGCATCTGACATACGTTGCGCTGTGGTGAAATCAGATTCAAACAGATTAAAGGTCAGATGATCGCCGCGGCTGAACGGGTTAGGGACTTCCTGCTCGACAATCGCGCCGTTTGCGATGCGGCCGACCGTCGGGTTATTGCCCACCAGCTTAGAACCGTCCAGACCTTCGGCACTGAAACCGCCCACCACCAGGCTGCCCTGCGCCACCGCATAGACTTTACCGTCCAGGCCGCGCAGGAAAGTTTGAATTAAGGTGCCGCCGCGCAGGCTTTTCGCCGAGCCGATAGAAGAGACGGTGATATCAATATGCTGACCTTGCTTGGTGAAAGGCGGCAAGGTCGCGCTGACAGCCACAGCGGCCACATTTTTGGTTTTGGGTTTAGTGCCTGCCGGCAATTGAATGCCGAAGTTTTGCAGCATGGCATTGAAGCTCTGATCGGTAAATGGCGTGGTTTCCCCGGTTCCCGGCAAGCCGACAACCAGACCGTAACCCGACAACTGGTTACTCCGCACCCCGGCAACTTCAGAGACATCCTTAATTCGGGCAGCCTGCAAAGGGAAAGCCATCAACAGGGCGAGTCCTGCCCATAGCATCTGTCTGGTCACTGTCATACTCTCATCGTCGGGTGGCGGTTAAAGGGAAATACGTGGCTTACAAACTGACGTTGAAGAACCGGGCCAGCCAGCCCTGCTCCTGCACATCCTGCCTGTCACCGGTGCCGGAATACTGAATGCGGGCATTGGCAATCCGGGTCGATTCTATAGTGTTTTCCTGCGTGATGTCGTCAGGACGAATCGTGCCGCTCAGCCGGATATACTCATCACCGCTGTTGAGCGTCAGCCACTTCTCGCCGCGCACCAGCAGATTACCGTTCGCCAATACGTCAACCACTTCGACTGAAATTGAGCCCTGAATACTGTTGCTCTGATCGGCCGAGGTACTGCCTGAAAAGGTATTGGAATTATTGACATCGTAAGAGATGTCACGATCGCCAATCGTCAGCGGCTTACCGCCGAGTGTCAGGGGATCCATGGTTAAATCCGTCGACTTGTCGAGATCGGTACTGGCACTTTTGTTGGCTTTGTTTTTCTCTGCCAGCATCACGGTCACGATATCACCGATCCCGCGCGGACGGGTATCGTCATACATGTCCTGCGCCAGCGCCTGACTGAACAAAGAGCCGGTCGCTGTGGCGTAATGGGCCGGTTTATCCTGAGGGCGGATACTGCTCCAGGCCGGATCGCCGGCCTGCGGGTCGTCACGACGGCGTACAAGGTCAATCAAATCACCGCCCGATGACTCCTGATTCCCTTCTACGGCATCGACATTGGTCGTCGCCTGTGTCAGCTCATCCTGTTGTTCCGGCATCTGGACACAACCGGTCAGCGTCAGTATTAAAGCAGTCAACAACCAATTTTTCATCTTAGACCCCACTCTTAATTAAAGCTGCTGGTTCACGTAGCTCAGCATCTGGTCAACGGTTGAAATCACTTTGGAGTTCATTTCGTACACACGCTGGGCTTCAATCATATTGACCAGCTCTTCCGTCACGTTCACGTTAGATGTTTCCAGCATGGACTGACGGATCTGACCAAACCCTTCCAGACCTGGCACGCCTTCCTGCGGATCGCCGCTCGCACCGGTTGGCAGGAACAGGTTCTGACCGATAGGCTCCATACCGCCCGGGTTGATAAAATCGACCGTGGTCAGCTGACCCAGTACCAGGCTTTCCTGCTGGTTACGGATACGGGCAGACACTTCACCATCGGTGCCGACCGTAATGCTGACCGCATCTTCCGGCACCACAATTTCAGGCTGCAGCAGATAACCGCCACCCGAGGTCACCATCTGGCCTTCTTCATTGATAGTGAACTGGCCGTTGCGGGTGTAGCCGATGTTGCCGTCCGGCAGCAGGATCTGAAAGAAGCCATCGCCTTCAATCATCATGTCCATGGCGTTGTTGGTGGTCTGGGTATTCCCCTGTGTAAACACTTTTTGTGTTGCCACCACCTTTGAACCTGCCCCCAGCATCAGACCGGATGGCAAGGTGGTATCCTGAGAAGACTGACCACCTGGCTGGTTAATGTTCTGATAAAACAGATCCTCAAACACCGCGCGGCTCTTTTTGAAACCTATGGTCGAGGCGTTAGCCAGGTTATTCGAAATGGTCGAGATGTTTGTTTGCTGAGCGTCAAGACCGGTTTTACTGACCCATAATGCTGGATGCATGTGTTATTCCTTTCCTAATTAGCCCAAACGCAACAGAGACGAGGACGCCTGGTCCATTTCCTCTGCGGTTTTCATTAATTTAACTTGCATTTCAAAATGACGCTGAAGATCGATCATGCTGGTCATTTCACCCACGGCATTCACGTTACTGCCTTCCAGCGCACCGCTCAGCAGCGTCACCTCTGCATCTGCATCAAAGATCTGCGCCGGCACTTTGGATTTGAACAGACCATCAACGTCTTTAAAGACTTCACTGTTATCCGGCTTGACCATTTTGATGCGATCAACCACTTCCATCGCATCGGCGGGTGCACCCTGCGGGCGAACCGACACAGTGCCGTCTTTACCAATTTCAATTTTGCTGATTGGCAGCGGAATAAAAATCGGACCGCCATTTTCACCAACCATCAGGCTGCCATTGCTGTTTTGCAGCAAGCCTGTCTGATCGATTTTCAGATGACCGGCACGGGTATAGGCTTCCTGGCCGCTGGCATCCAAGACCGCCAGCCAACCGTTACCTTCTACGGCAACATCCAGATCCCGGCCTGTTGTCATCACTGCCCCCTGGGCAAAGTCCTGCCCCGGTCTTTCTGTCATAGAGAACACGCGGGACGGCATACCTTCGCCAAACGCCTGCATACTCCGCGCCTGCTCTAAATCAGCACGAAAGCCAGTGGTACGAACGTTAGCCAGGTTGTTGGCATGAAGCTGCAAGCCATACATATCTTGTTTAGCGCCGCTCATTGCCAGGTACAGTGCACGATCCATTTCGAGTCTCCCAATCAGTACTGCAGCTATAGAAGCAATATACGTACCACTTTGGTAAACAGCTGAAAAACAGTCATGAAACAGCGAAAGATCAGGCAATTAGTGAGAGATGCTTGCCATAACGAAGATGGGAAATCAGTAAGGTGCCAAAGAAATGGCATCCGAAAGACGGGCGTCGGACAAACATTGCCGCCATCAGAGACTCAGGCGGCAATGTCAGACGAGATGAGATTAACGAATTTGCAGTATGGTCTGCTGGAGACTGTTGTCCACTTCCAGGGCCCGGGAGTTGGCCTGGAAATTACGCTGCGCGGTGATCAAATCCACCAGCTCCTGAGTCATGTCAATGTTTGACTGCTCCAGCGTACCGCTTTTCACCGAACCAAACGCTCCGAAGGTCGCCTCCCCCCAGACAGCGGCACCAGATTCCTGGCTGACCGCCCACTGCGTGCCGCCTTTGGAGAGCAGCCCCTGCTCGTTCGGCACGCGAACCATGCCGACACGACCGAGGGTAATATTCTCCCCGTTGCTGTAAGTGGCCACAATCGAGCCTTTGGCATCGACATCCACTTTGGCCAGATACCCTGTGGTGGCACCATTCTCACTGAACTTACGCACTTCAAACGGCGCCGCAAACTGAGTCGGAGCATCAAAGTTAAAGTTCAGCGTCTGCGCACCGTCCGCACCGTTCATGCTCAGGCCTGCCGCGGCAAACTGCTCAGAAATCATCGGATTGCCGCCATTCACCTGAGCCACAGTTCCGTCGAAATTAAAGTCAATCAATGCGCCGGTATGCCCCGCCACATTCGACGCTGCGCCGCCGTCAATATCCAATGGTTTTTCACCATCGGCATCCGTGACGGTATAAAAAGTCGCCCAGCGATTTGGCTGCGTATTGTCCTTCACATAATAACTGGTCATTTTGTAGGGCTGACCTAAGGAGTCATACATGGTGACAGAAGTGGATTTGTTATAGGTATCCGGGTCTTCAAAGTTAAACTGATTGATGTCTTTCGGATCGCCGTTGGCCGGCAGGTTGACACCAATCTCGACCTGGCTGGTGGCTTTCGGCTGACCGAATTGATCAGGCACTTTCAGTGCCTGTGGTTCATAAGAGACCACCTGATCGGTTTCCTGATCCACACCGTAGCCCAGCAAGAACTGATCTTCTGAGTTGACGATATAGTTATCTTTGTCCAGATGGAAAGCACCGTTACGGGTCAGGCTGTTATTATTCGGTTCCAGACGCTGGTCTGAGACGGCAAAAAAGCCGGTACCGGAAATACGCAGATCCATCGGGTTGTTGGTATAAATACTGGAACCTTCATGAAACTGCTGAGCCACCACAGAATTCTGGACACCGCCACCTGTGGTGGTTTTGGTGTTGGAAAAAATGGAGCTTGAATACACATCACCAAATTCGGCCCGCGACTCTTTAAAGCCGTAGGTGTTGGCGTTGGCAATGTTGTTACTTGTGGTGTTCAGATCTTTCTGGGCGGCGCCCAGTCCACTCAGTGCGACATTAAAGCCCATAGGTGACTCTCCTGAATTCTGTGTACAGCGTACTTATTGTTCACCAGCGCAGCGTATTCACTGCCGCTGGTGATTTGTTAATGCGTCCGGCGTTATGCTTTGCCGACTTCCAGCACTTCAGCCAGCTTGATCGGGGATTCAAATCCAGCCAGATTCAGCATGACATTGCCGTCACCATTGCCCAGCAGCACGCTGTTCACATTGGCGTAAGTCGACACGTCAAATTCCGAGTTCTTGCCGTCGGCCAATGCGCTGACTTTCAGCTGATACTTACCGGCTGGCAACATATTGCCGCGGTCATCTTTGCCGTCCCATGCCACACGGTGGTCGCCGGCAGGCTTGGAGCCTAAGTCAAAGCTGCGTACCAGCTCGCCTGCCGCATTCTCAACCCGGACTATCAGGTTATTGAGCGATTGCGGCAGCTTAACCATTCCCGCCACCCCACCTTCGGCAGTTTTCGAGCCGGTTGGGTTAGGAACCAGTACATCACGGCCAACCAGCGATGAGGCCTGCAGCGCCTGATTGGATGTCATGGCAGCGTTCAGACCGCCAAACTGTTCGTTCATCTTGCTGATGCCGTCTACTGTGGCAAACGACGCCATCTGGGCAATCATCTGGTCATTGCCCACAGGTTTGAACGGATCCTGCTGTGACATCTGCTTGGTCAGCAATGACAGAAAATCTTCCTGCTTAAGCTCTTGTTGTCCAGTTACTTTCTGCTCAGACTGCAGTTTTTTCTCCTGCATGCTCTTAAGCTGGTCAATATAGGACAAAGGGCTTTGACCTGTGCCTTTAATACCGGTCATGTCAGTTACTCCCTACCCTTATTTGCCCATCTGCAGTGTTCGCATCAGCATCTGCTTACTGGCATCTGCGACCTGAACATTGCTTTGATAGGAACGTGAAGCCGAGATCATGTTTGCCATCTCTTCCATCACGTTAACGTTCGGTTTATAGATATAACCTTCGGCATTAGCCAAAGGGTGTGCCGGGTTATATTCCGCCGTCAAAGGCTTCTGGCTTTCGACAATGGCTTTCACCCGTACAGGAACACTTTCTTCACGCTGGTAGCTGGCACTTTGCAGCGCCGCCTCAAACACAGGATGACGTGCTTTGTAGGTTTGCGCGGCAGAGCTGCTGACTGTGTTGGCATTCGCCATGTTACTGGCCGTGGTGTTCAGCCGTATGGATTCCGCACTCATTGCCGAACCGGTGACATTAAAAACGTTAAACAAACTCATTGATTATTCCCCTTTTAATGCCTTGCTCAGATTGCTAAATTTCGAGCCCAGAAAATCCAGCGATGCCTGATACTCCAGCGCGTTTTGCATAAACAGGTTTTGCTCCAACTGAGCATCGACCGTGTTGCCATCACCGGTATCCGGCTGATCGGGCACACGGTATTTCTGTTCACCCATGACTTTGGTGGAGGCAGCAATATGCCGCTCATTGGTACGGCTGAGGCCAACTTTTGCCTCTGATGTTGCCGCATTCAGCGCACGCTGAAAGTCCATGTCTTTTGCTTTATAACCGGGTGTATTGGCGTTAGCGATGTTACTGGCAAGGGTTTCCGCCCTTTTGCCCCTGACACCGACTGTGTACTGATGCACACCTAATGCTTTATCAAAAGAAATGGCCATCGTCTGCCTCCTGAATCACTTACTGATTTATGTGCAAAGGGCGTGCCAATATTGAAATGTATGTGATCACGCGACGAAAGGAGATGATGTCGCAAGTCTTGCGGGGCAAAGCACCACTACACGGATGCAAATAACACAGATGCAAAAAAGGGTCCACTACGGACCCCTTCGGTTCTACTGCATCAGTTCTGATACGATTGAATCATTTCAGCTTGTAGATAATACCCGGGTTACAGCGGATCATCTCAAACCTGTCAGTCAGTCCGGTCAGAGACTCAGATGCGCCCAGCAGCAGGTAGCCGCCTGGGTTCAGGCTGGCCGCCATTTGATTGAGCACTTTCGCTTTCATCTCTGGCGCAAAATAAATCAGCACATTGCGGCAGAAAATCACATCAAACTTACCGAGCAGCGCATAGCTGTCTTTCAGGTTCTGCGGACGAAAATTTACCATCTGCTTCACCTTGCTGCCAATTCGCATCCGCCCGTCACCAATCGGTTCGAAAAACGCCTGGCGGCGCTCCGGGGACAGGCCACGGCCTAACGCCAGAGCGTCATACACACCCGTCCGGCACATATCCAGCATGGTTTGCGAGATATCTGTGGCGGTCACCTGAATCCCCAGCGGCAGCATACCAGGACGGCGCTGCTGTGTTTCCAGTACTGTCATGGCAATGGAGTATGGCTCCTGGCCGGAAGAGCTTGCGGAAGACCAGATTCGTATCGGGCGCTTATTCGTGGCCAGTTCCGGCAGGATCTTGTCGGCCAGTACAGTAAACGGATAGGTATCCCTGAACCACAGGGTTTCATTCGTTGTCATGGCATCAACAGCCGCGACCCGTAATTCACGGTTACGGCCACTGATCACAATCTGCAACAGTTCAGAGAGCGATGCCAGACCAAAGCGGTTGACCAAAGGACTCAGGCGACTCCGAACCAGATACTGCTTGCTGTCGCCAAGAATGATACCGCATTGACCTTCCAAGAAACGGCAAAAATCTCGATATTCCTGGTCTTTAATTGTTATGGCTGTCATCTACTACTCTAACGTTAGTTTATTCAGGCATGGCCGCTTTAACTGCTGCGCCAAGTTCATCGGGATTAAACTTGGGAATAAACGCATTAGCACCGACTCTGTCTACCATGGCCTGATTAAATACCCCACTCAACGAGGTGTGCAGGATAACATGTAAATCTTTTAGTTTGGCATCATTTCTGATGGCCGCCGTCAGGGTATAACCGTCCATTTCAGGCATTTCGATATCAGAAATCACTAGATCAAGCTGATTATAGATACTATCTTCTGTTGCCATTTCACGGAGCTTATTGAGGGCTTCTTTGCCATCCTTCACCAGAATGCACTCGCAACCGATTGATTCAATTGCCCGTTGCACCTGTTTACGTGCCACACTGGAGTCATCAGCCACCAGCACGCGGCGAGTGACAGGATTGTCACGAATCATCTCATCGCGCAACGTCTGCGACACTTCAGTGTGTCTTGGCGAAATTTCATCCAGGATTTTTTCTACATCCAGAATTTCGACCAATTCACCATCAATTTCAGTCACTGCGGTCAGGTAGTTACCACTGCCTGCGCCTTTCGGTGGCGGGAGAATGTCTTCCCAGTTCATATTAATGATTCGCTCAACAGCAGACACCAAAAAACCCTGCACAGAGCGATTAAACTCGGAGATGATCACAAAACAATTTTCTGTGTTCTCAATCGGACGTCCGCCGGTTGCCAGACTCATGTCAATCACTGAAATGGTCTGACCACGAATATGGGCTATTCCTTTCACCAGCGGATGAAGATTCGGCATGGCTGTGAGCTTAGGGCACTGCAGTACCTCTTTGACCTTGAAGACATTAATGCCGTAGCGCTGGCGGCGGTTCAGCTTGAAGGTCAGCAACTCGAGACGGTTTTGTCCCACAAGCTGAGTGCGCTGGTTCACAGAATCCAATATCCCCGACATATAACGTGACTCCAAAGTTGTCGAAATGAATTGTTGTAAAAATAGACAATTTTGAAGGATCAACGGGTAATCCGAGTCAAAATCCCCTATCATGGAGCAATTGTAGCCCCAGAAAGCGACATAAAAAGAGCGAAAAGCGTGACAGGAAGAACACAATTTACACTCTGTTTAATCTTTATCGGCATACTGTGCGGTTTCTTAAGCATGAATGCAATTGCTGCTAGCGATAATATGCTCAGTAATGTGCGCGAGGCAGCAGCGGATCACATCAGAAGTCTGGTGGCCCAACCAGAGCGCGGGGAATTGGACATCACGGCCTCCGAGCTGGATAACCGGTTACGCATTGGTGATTGCCCGGACGCGCTTGATACTTCCGTGCCGGGTAAGCAGTCTCTGACCGGCAATGTCACCGTTCTGGTCAGCTGTCCTTCAACAAACTGGCAGGTTTACGTGCCGGTGCAGGTTTCCCTCTTGCTGCCCAGGGTCGTTGCTGCAAGGCCACTGGCCCGCGGTGCAGTCATTGCCGACTCAGACCTGCAGGTGCGCCAGGTGGAAAGCCGCTATCAGAGAGGCATAGTGTTCGAATACCCGGAACAAATCATTGGCTCGACAGTAAAACGTAATATCAACATGGGTGAGGCTGTGCTGGGCAATGATATCTGCCTGGTTTGCCGTAACGATTCCGTGCTGATCAGAGCAGGCCAGAGCGGCCTGAACATAGTGACTAAAGGGACGGCACTGTCCGATGGCTCCCTGGGTGAAGACATACGGGTGCAAAACAACAAGTCACGCCGCATTATCAATGCGACCATTACCGCAGTCGGTGAAGTCACAGTGAAGTACTGAACGAAAAAAATGCTAAAGTTAGTCATAGCCTTGCCGATAGCAGGGCATCAACGATGAATATCTGTTAAAGGCAACACGATTATGGCAAGTATTGATTCCCTGCGCAGTGGTCAGCTGTTAAGCAACCTGCGCAACAGTAGCAGTACGAACAACACACAAGGCAGGACCGAGGCCAGAGAAGAGTCTGGTCACACGCCTCGGGATGCGGTCTCACTGAGCTCGCAGGCACGTGCGGTCGGGCAAATTCATCAGCAACTGGCTGCTGAACCTAGCTTTGATCGCAACAAGGTTGAGTCGATTAAAAATGCCATCAGCAATGGTTCCTACCAGGTGGATGCAGATCGACTGGCCAGTAATATGCTGCGATTTGAGGACGAATTACGCGGGCTCTGATATTATCCATAGCTTGCAGATTCAGCGCCGGAGTGCAGAAACATGTCGCCAACCATAGAACAATTACTTGCCCAGCAACATGCCACGCTTGAGGCTCTGTTACGCCTGCTAGAGCAGGAAAGGGCGTCAATTGTGAACCGTGAGGCTGGCGACATCACCCGGCATGCCAGTGACAAAAAATCACTGGTCGATAAAATTCAGCTTCAGGATCAGCAAATAGCCCGACATTCGCAGAGCAGTCAGTTGAAAGAAAACCCTGAGCTTACCCGTCAGGTGGAAGCCATCCAGGCGCTGGTTGACGAATGCCGAGGCCAAAACGAGATTAACGGTGCCGCTTTGCAGCGTGCACAGCTCAGTTTTCACAAACTCAACAATCTGTTCCAGCAGAGCCTGGGTCATCACCAGACATACAACAAAGAAGGTGTTGCACAGAATCTGCGTTCCTTAGGTACAAACCTGAAAGCCTGAACCGCCCCCGCCCATTGTTCGTCATTTATTTGACACCAATGTGTTCTGTTTCCGTCTCTATACAAAAACGTTATAAATCAAAGCCGCGCGGCTAGCATTCAAAGCCCCAATACTCTTTCTATACACATTTTCAGCCTGAATAGCATGCCGAAGCTATCCGCTTGGCATTCGGGTGTCAGAATTACGTCAGCTAATGAAACTACTCAAAAATTTCATTGGATATTGACTTGAATCACATTTACCATTGCGCGCAATATCTTATCCCTATTCACTAAGAGTCTGATTTTCATGCTGTTAACCATTTTATACATTGTCGGGATCACCGCAGAAGCGATGACCGGCGCTCTGGCTGCCGGCAAGCGCCACATGGACTGGTTTGGTGTGATGCTGGTTGCCAGTGCAACAGCCATAGGCGGCGGGACGGTTCGGGACATACTCTTGGGTCATTATCCTCTGAACTGGATTGCCAATCCGCAGTATCTGCTTATCACGTGCCTGGCGGGGTTAGCCACCACCTGGATTGCGCCTCTGGTGGTTCGCTTTCATAAAATATTCGTTGTTTTAGATGCCCTGGGTCTGATCGTATTCAGCATCTTAGGCTGCCGGGTCGCTATGAACATGGGGCAACCTGTGATCATCTGTCTGGTTGCCGCCGTAGTAACGGGGGTATTTGGTGGTTTGCTTCGGGATCTGATTTGCCGCCGCACGCCATTAGTGCTTCACAAAGAGCTGTATGCGTCAGTCGCCTTTATTGCCGCCGGACTCTACATGGCTCAGCTTCACTTTGGTGTGTCGGAGAACATCGCTATCGGGGTAACGCTGGTCACAGGATTTGTGCTGCGCCTTGCCGCAATCCGTTTCAGCTGGCAACTTCCCGTTTTTCGGATAGATGAGTCAGCAGACAAGCCGAAAGAAGAAGCAAACAGTTAACAGACAAAGACAAGGCGGCAACCTGACTGGCATAAGGTTGCCGCCTTGTCTGACGAGAGCATATTTAGAACATCACTTCCTGATTCGCAGGCACGTGATAGACCTCACCCTGCTGCTTCATTCGCTCCATTTTATTTAAATCGAGCTGCATTTCAGTCACATAGCTATCGCCTACCGGATAGCTGCGGATCACTTCTGCTCCGCGAATCACACCGTCCACCGCGCCATCGGTTTCTTCAGAATCCAGTTGCTGATCTGTCAGTCCCGTTCTGGCACTGATACGCATGCCATAGACCTGCTCGGTCAGCTCGCGGTAAGCATCCACTTTCGAAGCCCGCATCGCACGAATACGTTTTTCTTCAAGGGTTTGTCCGCGTTGCTCGCTGATTGAGGCGTAGCCAACCGCAGTGAGCAAGTTGATATCGCGAAATTCTGTTAACGGCTGGCAACCAGACAGGGTAATCAGCAAAACAGCCATCCACCAAAACCGCATAGTGACTCCTAAGGTTTTAAAATAATTGAATTGTTCTCAAATTTTGTTGCTTCTGAGCGAATCAGGACACCGTTTTCCAGACGCATTTTATTGAGTGTATCCAAATCGCGTCCGATCCGATCTTCCGGCAGGAACCCCTGAGCAGTGGCGATAACGACGCGGGAACGCATGCCAATCACACGTGCATTGATCAACACCCCGCCACCCTGGCGCAGCATAGTCCCGGTCAGTACATAGTCCACCGGTTGTTCAGCAGCCAGTTCCTTCCAGTTACGGCTCAGGGAAAAATCCCCTTCCGCTGTCACGCGTATCGCACCGGTGGCCTTGTAATCCACCACAGTGTATCCCAATTGCTGCATGTGATACATGAAGCCTTCGGACACGGCATTACCCAGCCAGTTTGTTTCATTCATCTGCTGCATATCAACAAATGAAGTCACAGCCAGCGGTGTTTTCGCTGTCAGGTACTGATTCGAATCGACCAACTGCTTGGTCAGACCTTCAATAAAAAAGTCCATGGTATGGCGAGGCGTTTCCGCCAGCAGAAAATTGCTGCCCGTATAGCTCTCTTTACCATTATAAATTGGTGAGTATGCACATGATGCTGTCAGCAGCGACAACAGCAAGATGGTCAATTTTTTCATTCTACCCTGCTCCGGAAGAAACGAGACAATGGCTTTTTATCGTCCGCTATCTCGAAAACTTTACGACTTTTCATTGCCTCGCTCCCAATTTGAAATTTTGGGAACACTCTTTGCATGCATCAGCTAGCGACTCAGGATGTTGGCACAGCAAAAAGCTGATAGGCTAATCAGCATGAATCCATAGTGATTCAACCTGAACGACACACAAAACTTAGCAATTATCGTACCGAAATCGCCCCCGAGATTGGAAAACCTATGAAAAAGACGCTCAGGAAAGCCCTTCTGGGTCTGGGAATGCTCACTGCTTTACCCCTCCAGGCCGCCTGGTTTGAAGTGACTGGCCAGGCTATCTTGCTGGAAAGTAAAACTTCGGCCCGAACCAATGCGATTGAAGACGCTGTCTACCGCGCCATGTACTATTCAGGGGCTGATTTTTCCAGCTTTGCGCAAATGAAGCCTTACTTTCAGGAAGACAGGCAGGATTATCAGTTCAATGGTACCGAAGTTCGCCACGTACAGATCAGCAAGGCGTTTACCAAGGACGGCAATTATTATGTCACTGCCAGGGTCGATATTTACCCCTCGGCAAAAAGTTGCCACAACATCCAGTACAAGAAAGGGCTGCTGATCAGTGATTTCTCACTCAGCGTTCCCCAACAAGCGGCGCTGGGGGGCATTTACCAAATCGGCAAAGATTTCACCCAGTTACTTAAGCGGCAAATTGGTAAGCAATCGCAGAGCTTTGTGGTGACAGGTACCAGTGAGATCCCTCTCCAGCCAGGTAATCCCGACGCTATGATGATGCTGGCGGAAGATTATGATGCGCAATATATTATCAGCGGACAGGTGACGGATCTGACCTCCACGCTTGATCAAAGCCTGCTATCTGATGACAAAATTAACCGGCAGTTTTCCGTAGAAACCATGGTGATCAACGGCAAAACGGGGGAAATTCTGTCCCAGCGGAAATACCGGGAAGTGGCAGAATGGCCGTTTTCCCGCATCAGCCAGGTAGATACTCAAAGCGCCCGCTTCTGGGTATCACCTTATGGTGCCGCGCTGCAACGTTTAAGCCGGAATATCATGCTGGATATGGAATCGTCTCTGGCCTGCCGGGCCAGTCTGCCTGAAGTCATTAATGCACACGGCAATCAGGTACAGATCAATGTCGGCAGAGTCCATGGCGTAAAACAGGGTGATGAATTAAAACTTTGGCATACCGCCGGGTTTATCGACCAGTACGGCATTTCCCGTAACCGGATGGTTGAAACCAAGATGACGCTGGTTGTCGACCGCGTCTATGAAACTTCCGCGGAAGGCAGTGTGCAACAAAGCGATTTGGCTGCCAGCATCCAACCTGGCGATTTACTGACCAAGCAACCGGATCGCAGATACTAATTACTTAATAATCCATCACTTTTGGGTATAATGGCCTTTCTGCATTTTCAGAAAGGCTCCCTTAGCTCAGCAGGATAGAGCGTCCCCCTCCTAAGGGGAAGGCCGCAGGTTCGACTCCTGCAGGGAGCGCCATTTCCCCGATTTCACACGCTTCAGCTATCTTCTTTGCTTCCGTCCTGTCTCATTGATGAGATAAGACACAGCTTTGCTCTGTTCAAAGTGAAATTATTCACCGCTCGGCCAGTCTATTTACATGACAAGATTCTGAGTCTTTTTAATAATTGAAAAATATGATCTTGTTCTAGTCTAATAGTGATAAAGACCAAGTGATAAAAGAAAACCAGAGAATAAGTCCATAACATTCTCTTTTCACCTATCACTTTGTGCCGCCACAAAAGGAGAGAGCTATGAAAAAGTTCGCAATGTTCGTAACAGCCGCACTGATGGCATTCAGCTTTAATGCGCTGGCTTATACATTGTCCGGAACACCAACTCAAATCCCACAAGATGCCATGCAATATTGCGCTGGCGCACAAAACTTTTGGGTTTGCGTGGATACATTTGAAAGACAAAACAAATAGCGCTCCACCCAAAGAAAAAGCGGAGGCACTGGCCTCCGCTTTTCATCTTCAGAACGTTATCTGCACTCAACCACTCAATAACAGTAGTAATTAAGCATTCGCTTCGCGCTGGGCGATGAAGTCGAGAGCCATTTGAATACGTGCAACAACGCGCTCTTTACCGATCAGATTCATTACAGCATCCACCGAGGGTGATTGCCCCTGACCCGTTACCGCGACACGCAGCGGCATGCCGACTTTGCCCATCCCCAGATCCAGCTCCTCACAGGTTTGCTGAATCAGCTGATGTAATGCGTCAGTATTCCAGCTATCCAAGGCTTGCGCTTTGGCTTTTGCCAATTCCAGTGCTTCTTTCGCCACCGGGCGTAAGTGCTTTTTAGCCGCGGCTTCATCAAATTCGGAGAAGTCCTGATAGAAGTAGCGAGACTGGGCAGCAAGCTCAACCAGGGTATCGCAACGCTCAGCCAGCAACTGAATCACGTCTGTGACAGCCGGGCCATTGCTGGTTGCAATAGCCTGATGGTCCAGGTGCCATTGCAGATGCTTAGCCACATATTCAGGTTCGCAGGTTTTGATGTAATGGTTGTTCAGCCAGCGCAGTTTGTCTGTGTTGAATGCAGATGCAGACTTGCTGATGTCGTCCAGACTGAAAAACTCAATCATTTCCTCCTGAGAGAAAATTTCCTGATCGCCATGTGACCATCCCAGTCGAACCAGGTAGTTCAGCAGCGCTTCAGGCAGATAACCGTCATCACGGTATTGCATCACGCTTACCGCACCATGACGCTTAGACAGTTTGGCACCGTCATCACCCAGGATCATGGCACAATGTGCGAACTCAGGTACCGGCGCTCCTAAGGCTTTGTAGATGTTGATCTGACGCGGGGTATTGTTGATATGGTCTTCGCCACGCACCACGTGCGTGATTTCCATATCCCAATCATCAACCACTACGCAGAAGTTATAGGTCGGGCTGCCGTCAGTACGACGGATAATCAGATCATCCATTTCACTGTTGCTGATTTCAATACGACCACGGATATGATCATCAAAAACAACGCTGCCTTCTTTCGGATTGCGAAAACGGATTACAAACGGAGAGTCTGCGGTTGCTGCCGCATTGGCTGCAATAATTCGAGGATGATTAGCATCGTAACGAGGCTTGAGGCCAGCAGCCATTTGCTCTTCACGAATTTCATCCAGCAGCTCTTTTGAGCAGTAGCACTTATACGCTTTATCTTCCGCCAGCAGTTGATCAACCAGCTGGTTATAACGGTCAAAACGCTTAGTTTGATAGTATGGACCTTCATCCCAGTTCAGGCCCAGCCACTCCATACCTTCCATGATCGCGTCAATAGCTTCCTGAGTGGAACGCTCGATATCAGTATCTTCAATACGAAGTACAAATTCGCCACCGGTGTGTTTAGCGTATAGCCAGGAATACAGTGCCGTACGGGCACCACCGACATGGAGGAAGCCTGTTGGACTTGGAGCAAAACGAGTTTTAACCGTCATGAAAAGACCTTCAATCAAAATGATTCAAACGAGAAGTGAGCAATAGCGGCATTCTACCACTGACACGCCAATCCTCAACCTGCTATTCAGGCAAGAGATGAAAACCTGGTGTAATTCATCGCTGCGAGAGTGACCAGCTTCAGATTATACAAGTTTGCCAGTTTTACTGCTTTACCCCGCTCACAGCCTCAGTAAACTGTATTTTTATAAACCACACTCAGAACTCCCTTAGCGCTTAAGGAATGTACCCAATGAAAATGAAAAATTTACTCCTGTCATCTGCGCTGTTGGCTTTAGCTTCCCCGTCAATGGCGCAGGTAAATCTAGCACTGCCGAAAGGTGTCCATCTTCTGGTTGTCAATGGCCAGGATGCGGGTTATTCCTCACTTGGCTTTAACCATCAGCCGGTTTTGGAGTTGCCTGACGGACAAAACCAGGTCGTTTTTCGCATTGGAAAAATTGTCATGGAATCGGGCAGTCTGAAGACAAAATACGACTCAGTCCCTATTGTTGCACTTTTTGAAGCCAGTGATACAACCCTGACACTGGATGTCCCACGCATTGATACCCTGGCACAAGGCCAGCAATACGATAAATCGCCAAGCTTCGACATGCTGGATCATGGCAAGCCCATCAATGTTCAGTCTGACACCCTGTCGGTTGGGTTTGATATCTCTCCCAATTATGTCGCATTGACCAGAGAGTACAACCAAACACAGAGTGTCGCTTCATTACGCAATGTGCCACAGTCACAAGCGGCAACACCCAAGACTGCACAAGCACCAAGCCACCCCGATGCAGATAACATGCTGAAATACTGGTTCGAGCAAGCCAGCCCGGAGAGCAGAAAAGCATTTCTGAGCTGGGCAATCAGCAACATGGATAAATAAGCCTGATTGGCTGAAACTGAGAAAACAATCACCACCGCCAAAGGCGGTGGTTTTGTATTAACCATAAAAAAAGCACCTTTGAAGGTGCTTTTGAAATCCTAGTCCAACGCTGACATTACCTGCCCTAACATTGCTTGCCTTAACACGGCTTATCTAAACAATGATTACTCAATCAAGCTAAGCAAAAGGACCGGCCTTGAAGGCCGGCCAAAATGAAATAAGGCAGAAGCAGTTGAGCAATTAGAAGTAGTACTCTACTCCCCATCCCCAACCGAACTCAGCGTCTGAGTCGTCTTTCGAGATCATGTATGGACGAACATAAGTCAGCGCAGAGTCATCCAGGAAGTATAGTGCTTGTGCAGATACGATGTAATCTTCAGTACCTGAAACCGAGTTTCCTTTCGCGTCAGCTTCCAGGTTAGCGGCATAGTTCGCTTTGAACTGCCAGTTCGCCACACCGTTGTACACGGCACCGACAGAATAACTGTTTTGGTCGATATCCAAATCAGTCACACTGATGTCTGAACCGTCAACAGTCAGAGTGGTATCTTCGTAATCGGCTTTTTCATTTTTGAACGCGCCGTACAGACCAAAGTCACCCAGATTCAGCTCAAAACCAACCAGGAAGGCATTGGTGTCAGACAGAGTGTCACCTTCTACATCGGAATAAGTTGGTTTGTTACCTGGCTGCTGAGCTAAGTACGCATCATAGAATACTGAAGAAGCACTCACATTACGGTCGAAACCAGCTTCATAACCCGCATGCAGCGTAAACATACCCGTTGAGTAATGTGCACCAACGCCGTAGAAGTTAGAGTCTTTGTTGCCTTCATCGCCACGACCAGCCGCTACGTTAAAAGTGAAACCACTGTAGTTGCCTGAGTCATAACGCACCATGTTAGATTGACGGTCGTAACGTGCACCGCCAACGACATCACCGCCCCAGTCAAAGATAGCGCCGGCACGCTGACCAGAATACGGCCAGTCAATCATCTCATACAGAGGCGTCAGCATACGGCCTAAACGCACTTTACCGCCGTCATCAAAGCTCACACCCACGAAAGTATCACGCACACCCAGACCGGAGTTACCGCCGTCATCACCGACGTTACCACCTTCCAGCTGCCAGATCAGGTTTGGACCGCGAGCCAGATCTTTTGAGCCGCGCAGGCCGAAACGGGATTCGTTTTCAACTTTCAGCGGTGCATCACCACCACCGATTTTATCTTCGCCGAATTGCCAGACAGAAACAGCAACCTGACCATACAGATCAACAGAATCTGTTGCTGGAGCTGCTTGTGCAGATGCAGCCATAGTTGCAGCTGCTGCAACCGCAATTCCTAATACCGAACGCTTGAACACATTTTCCATGGAAAAACTCCTAAAAAACTAGCTGTATACCTGCGTCAAAATGGTTGGCCGCCGTTGACGTCAGGTGATTCTCCCCAATATGTCAGTCAAACTTATCGTGAGTTTGCATTTCCATATTTTTGTTTGGTTGAGAACTTTATAAGTTCACAGCTAAGACTACTTTCGCAGCGCAAAACATCAATCAGAAGTTAATTTGTCGTTAAAAAAATATGATTCAGCGCAAATTTATCCAGTAACAGTGATCCCAGTCATGAAACCGTCACAACCCGATCGAAAATAAAATATAAATCAATTAAAACAAGCACTTAAAAAAACAACCATCTCATTAGTGAGAGTTTAGTTGTAGTTTTTTGCATGTTGCAGTCATAGTTTCATTTGAATGTAAGATCTTACTCTTTATGCCATTTTGGGTATAAACAGATCTATTTATGCTATTCAGGTTATTAAAGTCCGGCGAATACTTTCATGAAAAACACGGTTCGAAAAAAGTCATTCACCCAGCCAATAAATAAAAGGCCTGTCTTATTCAGACAGGCCTTCCTCTATTTTCACAGCTGAAATAAACAATCAGGGCTCAAGCCTGCTCAGCAGTTCCGCTTCATCCCAGATTTCAATACCCAGCTCTTGTGCCTTAGTCAGCTTGGAACCCGCGGCTTCCCCAGCCACCAGCAAGTCGGTTTTTTTGGAAACGCTGCCAGTGACCTTGGCGCCCAGCGCCTCTAATGCTTCCTTGGCACCGGTACGGCTTAGCTGAGAAAGCGTGCCGGTCAGCACTACTACCTTACCGGCAAGAGGCAATTCCACATCATCAGCCGGCTTTTCGATATCCGGCCAGTGCACACCTTGGTTTAACAAGTCAAAGATCACGGTCCGGTTATGTTCTTCCTGGAAAAAATTATGTGCGTGGGCGGCAACGACGGCCCCGACATCAGGCACTTCAACAAGTTGCTCCTGCGTGGCGGCCATTACGGCTTCCAGTGTGAAGAAATGTTTTGCCAGATTCGCAGCGGTCGCTTCGCCCACTTCCCGAATCCCCAGCGAGTACAGAAAACGAGGCAGAGTGGTCTGTTTTGCCTTCTGGAAGGCATCAACCAGCTTCTGGGCTGACTTTGGCCCCATGCGCTCAAGACCTGTCAGTATCCCGGCAGACAGCTTAAATAAATCGGCTGGCGTTTCGACCATTTCTTTGTCGACCAGTTGCTCAATGACCTTAGTGCCGCAGCCATCTACATCCAGCGCCTTGCGTGATACAAAATGCTTTAAGGCTTCTTTACGCTGAGCCTGGCAAATCAGACCGCCAGAGCAGCGAGTCACCGCCTCACCTTCCACCCGCTCAAGTGCAGACTGGCAGACAGGACAGGTTTCCGGAAACACTATGGCCTGCGCATCATCAGGCCGGCGAGAGAGAACCACAGAAACGACTTGCGGAATGACATCGCCAGCACGGCGGATCACCACAGTATCGCCAATCATGACGCCCAGGCGGGCAATTTCATCGGCATTGTGCAGCGTCGCGTTACTCACTGTGACTCCGCCAACCATGACTGGCTGCAATTTTGCCACAGGCGTAATCGCCCCGGTCCGGCCAACCTGGAACTCCACATTGTTCAGCAGTGTCAGCTCTTCCTGTGCCGGGAACTTATAGGCCACGGCCCATCTTGGCGCTCTGGCAACAAAACCCAGTTGCTGCTGATGACTGATACCATCAACCTTAATGACAACCCCGTCTATCTCGTAACTCAGCGCCTGACGCTTTTCACCTATCCCCTGATAGAAGCCAATCACTTCACTCAGGTTATGCAGCAACCGTGTTTCCGGGCACATTGGCAGGCCCCACTCTTTCAACTGGCATAAGCGCTCATACTGGCTGCCTGCCAGCTCCGCGCCTTCAACAACGCCAACTGAATAGGCATAAAAGCTCAAAGGCCGGGTAGCTGTGATACGCGGATCCAGCTGGCGCAGGCTGCCTGCAGCTGCGTTACGCGGATTCGCGAACACTTTCTCACCTTTTTTTGCAGCCCGGGCATTCAGATCTTCAAAGCCTTTTTTCGGCATGAAGACTTCACCACGCACCTCGAGGCGCACTGGCCAGTCGCTGCCGCGTAATTTTAAAGGAATGGCGCGAATGGTTTTTACATTGGCGGTAATATTCTCGCCCGTGGTGCCATCGCCACGTGTGGCGGCCTGAACCAGTACGCCGTTTTCATACATCAGGCTGACGGCCAGGCCATCCAGTTTGGGTTCACAGCAATAAGACACGGCCGCCGTTGCTGCCAGACGCTCTCGGATTCGGCGCTCGAAGCTCTGCAATTCTTCGTCGGAAAAGGCATTATCCAGCGACAGCATAGGCAATTCATGATTGATCTGGGTAAAAGCCGCCAACGGCTCACCGCCAACACGCTGGCTGGGTGAGTCAGCCGTAATCAGTTCAGGATGCGCAGCTTCCAACGCCAGCAATTCTTGCATCAAACGATCATACTCAGCGTCCGGAACCTCAGGGTTATCCAGAACGTAATACCGGTAGCCATGATAAGCAAGCTGCTCGCGCAGGGAGGTCAGCCTGGCTTGGATGTCTGTCATTTTTCTTTTCCTACATCAATTCTTATCGCTATCACTAGCGGGTATCAGGATGGCATTGTCTGTGACGGTAGCCGCCGAGACAATGGGCCATCACTCACCTTTCTTAGTCATATTGCCGTTTCTGAGCACTAAAACACAGGGCCCCTAACCGGGGCCCTGTTATTGATACATTCTGGGCAGTATTCAAGCCTGTTACAGGTATTTTTTCGCTTTTTCCCGGTAACCTTTCAAGCGCTGCGGCGTAATCAGGTTACGCTCGTGATCCAAAATATCAGCACCCATCTCATCGGCAATGCGTTGTACGGTTTGCAGCATCAGATTGAAATTGTCATCGGCACGGCCGTGGCAAGGCAGCATCAGATAAAAAGCAATGCCAGGTGTAGCAAATTCATCCAATTGATCTTGCGGGAAGTACCCTGGACTGACCATGTTCGCGACAGTAAAGAGCACAGGCTCAGTGCCCGCCAGATCAACATGGCGATGATAGACCGAGTTTTCACCATAAATCAGATGATGGCGTTCCAGGCACTGGAACAACTTCACACCCATCAGCATTTCGCCACCGCGGGCATGAACATTCAGAACCAGAAAATCAGGCTCAGGCGGCTGCTCTTCTGCCTGCACTTCTTGAGCAACGGCTACTTCAGCGTCTGACTGTTCTGAAAGCGCTTCACCTTGCTGTTCTGCAAATGCCGTTTGTAGCGGTGCTGAATCTGAGCCTGAAACCTCACCCGACACAGTCAATGACGGCTCTGAATCCTGAACATGTGCATGGTCGTGAATGGTTTCCGGTACTGACTGCCAGACGGTTTCCTGTGCTGGATCTCTCATCGGTACCGATTCCTGTACCAAGCCTTGAGTCGATTCCTGCACAGATTCCTGAACAGTCTCCCTTGGCGGTGCGGTTGGCGTTACAGGGTGAGATTCCACCTCAGTGGCCGAATTGGATGAGGCCGGCTTGCGTTGTTGATCAACAGGATCGGCGGCAGCACTGAACAAGGGATCAATCTCCAGTTCGTCACCGAAATGCAGCTCTGGCTCTCTTCGCTCAGCCCGCTTTGCAGCTCCTTCCGGAACCGGGCTACCGGCAACAACCCTGACAGAACCTATGCCATCCTGATCAAAGCCTTCATTATCTTTTTCCTTACCCTCTGCCAGTCGACCAATAGGCTTCTCACCGAACTTGGCGGGTTTGTCCTTCCGGCTTGACCACAATCCGTGCAACAGAAGCGCTGAAATCGCCAGCACTCCCACAATAATTAGAACCAGACGCAATTCCTGCATTATGAATACTCTGAATAACTTGTTTACCTGACAAAGACGGCCTGAAGCAGTGAATCCATTCTGTCTGAATACGATTGCTGTTCAGACGCAGACCAACTTAGCGAGTCACACCTGAGATTTTTTGTTGAACTAAACAGCCTATCTCATGAAGGTATTATCCTTAATGTATCAAAACTCAAATCCGAAAGAGAAGTTCAATGTTGTGATTGATGTCATATAGTGCATTTGAGCACAATTTTCCGCCAAACTGCTGGCAAATTTGACTTAAGAGACTATGCGCCCCAATTGATTAGTCGTTATAGATACCGTTACTATGCCTGCATCCATATCCTGACGCCTTACATTGGCATTGCAACAGGAAATCCAGTAGGAGACCAACGATGTCTAAAGCGACATACAACACCACACCCATTGGCGGGGCGGGTTATTTTTTTCGCGGCGTTTCTCTGGCGATGCAGCCAGGCACGCGTCGTTTTGTGATCATTCCACTATTAATCAATATCCTGCTTTTTGGTGCCGCATTCGGATACACACTCACTCAATTGGATGACTGGATTAACGGCTGGCTCTCCAGCCTGCCCGGTTGGCTGGATTGGTTGTCTTATTTGTTGTGGCCTTTATTAGCCATCGCATTGCTGGTCATACTGTCCTATTTTTTCAGTACGATTGCCAATTGGATAGCCGCGCCGTTTAACGGGCTGTTAGCCGAGCACCTGGAAGCCAAGCTGACTGGTGAAGCACCGCCTGACGCCGGAATCGCGGCCATCATCAAAGATCTGCCCCGTATCCTGCACCGTGAGTGGGTCAAACTGAAATATTACCTGCCCAAAGCCCTGGGCTTACTGATACTGCTATGGATTCCTATGGTGGGGCAAACACTTGGCCCGGTTTTGTGGTTTCTGTTCAGTGCCTGGATGATGACGATTCAGTATGTCGATTACCCTTTCGACAACCACAAGATCCCCTTCAATACCATGCGTGATGCCCTCAAAGAGCGTCGCGGCAAATCCCTCAGCTTCGGCAGCCTTGTCATGCTGTGTACCATGACACCGATTCTGAACCTGTTTGTCATGCCTGTCGCCGTCTGCGGCGCAACAGCCATGTGGGTTGATCATTACCGGCAGCCCATGCTCAACCGTCGCCAGTAAACCCTGCCTGAGAGGAGTTTTTGCTCCTCTCTTCTCGCGACCTCTGCGCAGTCAATATGCTCTCAGTGTCACTTCATATTACTCATAAGGAATAATAAAGCGGCACAGTTCACACCTTTTCTTATAACTCTAAGATATAACAATAAATTCCTTTCCAATGCGTGGTCAGCGATTATGCTTTGACTATCATTTGTTGATAACGTGTCACCAAGGAACGACAAGCATGAGTAAGATTTACGAAGATAATTCTCTGACAATTGGTAATACCCCATTGGTACGCCTGAACCGTGTCAGCAAAGGCAATGTTCTGGCAAAAATTGAATCACGCAACCCAAGCTTCAGCGTTAAATGCCGTATCGGTGCCAACATGATTTGGGATGCTGAAAAACGTGGCGTGCTGAAACAAGGTGTGGAGCTGGTTGAACCTACCAGTGGTAACACAGGTATTGCCCTTGCCTTTGTTGCCGCCGCCCGCGGTTACAAACTGACTCTGACGATGCCAGAGAGTATGAGTCTGGAGCGTCGTAAACTGCTCAAAGCACTCGGTGCCAACCTGGTTCTGACTGAAGCACCAAAAGGCATGAAAGGTGCGATTGAAAAAGCAGAAGAAATTGTCGCTTCTGACCCGGAAAAATATCTGCTGCTGCAGCAGTTTGATAACCCTGCTAACCCGCAAATCCACGAAAAAACCACTGGTCCGGAAATTTGGGATGCAACCGAAGGCGACATTGATGTGTTCGTTTCTGGTGTAGGTACCGGTGGTACTCTGACGGGCGTTAGCCGCTTTATCAAACAGCAGAAAGGTAAAGCCATCACCACTGTTGCCGTTGAGCCAAGCGAGTCTCCGGTTATTACTCAGGCATTGAACGGTGAAGAGATCAAACCGGCCCCGCACAAAATTCAGGGTATCGGCGCAGGCTTCATTCCTGGCAACCTGGATCTGTCTCTGATTGATGAAGTAGAGCGTGTCAGCTCGGAAGATGCGATTGCTATGGCTCAGCGTCTGATGGAAGAAGAAGGCATTCTAGCAGGTATCTCTTCAGGTGCCGCTGTGGTTGCAGCAAACCGCCTTGCTGAGCGCCCGGAATTCGCCGGCAAAAACATTGTTGTAGTGCTACCGAGTTCAGGTGAGCGCTATCTCTCATCGGCATTGTTCGCTGGTATCTTTACCGAAAAAGAAACCCAACAGTGATCACAAAATTGCCATTTTTGATAAGCATTTGTTAAAGTCAAGCCCCTCAATAGGGGCTTTTTTATTGCTTTTTGACCTTAGCTTTAATATAAATCCGACCACGCTTTTATTTTCAGCATCGAAATAAAGGAGTGAAAATTGACCTGGTCGATGTTTGCCCGGTCACAAACCTCTTAGAATGGGTTCCAGACATAAACTAAATCAATGTAAGTGAATGTGAAATTAGAACCTAAATTAGCATGCTTTCGCTATAGGGATTAAGCTTACTTTCAGTTACGTGATTATTACATAATACGATATTAAGAATCGGGGTGAAAAATGTATCAGAAGCAAGTTGAGATCACTGCAGAAAACGGCCTACACACTCGTCCTGCTGCGCAATTCGTTAAAGAAGCCAAAGGTTTTGACGCTGATATCACAGTGACTTCTAATGGTAAAAGCGCAAGTGCTAAAAGCCTGTTCAAACTGCAAACACTAGGCCTGGTTAAAGGCACTGTGGTCACCATTTCAGCTGAAGGTTCACAAGCTCAGGAAGCTGTTGATCACCTGGTTGCCCTGATGGACCAGCTGCACTAATCGGCCGCAGTACATTATTTCCCTAGTTGTTTGTTAAATTTAAGGTAAGGCTATGATTTCAGGTATCCTGGCATCTCCTGGCATCGCTTTCGGTAAAGCGCTGCTACTGCAGGAAGAAGAGATTACTCTCGACAAGTCACCCATTTCTGCCGATCAAATCGAAAAAGAAATCGAGTGCTTCTTCAATGCGCGTCAGAAATCTTCTGAGCAACTCGACGTTATCAAAGAGAAAGCACGTATTACCTTCGGTGAAGAGAAGGAAGCCATCTTTGAAGGCCACATCATGTTGCTTGAAGATGAAGAGCTTGAAGAGGAAATCATAGCCTTCATTAAAGATAACAAAGCGCGGGCCGCGTATGCGATTCACGCTATCATTGAAGAGCAGGCAACCACGCTGGAATCCCTGGACGATGAGTACCTGAAAGAGCGTGCCACCGACATCCGTGATATCGGTAATCGTGTGGTGAAAAACGCGCTGGGTATCAACATTGTCAATCTGAGTGCCATCAATGAAGAAGTGATACTGGTGGCCAACGATCTGACGCCTTCTGAAACGGCGCAAATCAATCTGAAATACGTGCTGGGTTTTGCTACCGACATCGGTGGCCGCACGTCCCACACCTCAATCATGGCCCGTTCACTCGAGTTACCTGCCATTGTGGGTACTAACGACATCACCAAACAAGTGAAGAACGGTGACATGCTGGTGTTGGATGCCATTAATAACCAAATCGTTATTAATCCATCAGCAGACGAAATGTCAAAATTCAAAGCCATTCGCGATGAGTATCAGGCAGAAAAAGATGAACTCGCGAAGCTGAAAGATTTACCGGCAATTACCCTTGATGGCCAACAGGTCGAGGTGTGCGGCAACATAGGTACAGTGAAAGACTGCGAAGGCGTAAACCGTAACGGCGGCGAAGGTGTCGGTCTGTACCGTACTGAATTCCTGTTCATGGACCGCGATTCACTGCCGACTGAAGACGAACAGTACCAGGCGTATAAAGATGTGGCAGAAGCCATGCTTGGTCAGTCAGTGATCATCCGCACCATGGATATCGGCGGCGATAAAGATCTGCCGTACATGGATCTGCCGAAAGAAATGAATCCATTCCTGGGTTGGCGCGCAGTGCGTATCAGCCTGGATCGTCGTGAAATCCTGCGTGCACAGCTGCGCGCTATCCTGCGTGCCTCTGCACACGGCAAGCTGCGTGTAATGTTCCCGATGATTATCTCTGTTGAAGAGATTCGTGAACTGAAAAACGAAATGGAAACCTACAAAGCAGAACTGCGTGAAGAAGGTATTGCTTTCGACGACAAGATTGAAGTTGGCGTCATGGTCGAAACGCCGGCTGCAGCGGCAATTGCTCACCATTTAGCCAAAGAAGTCGACTTCTTTAGCATTGGTACAAACGACTTAACCCAGTATACTCTGGCTGTTGACCGTGGTAACGAGCTGATTTCTCATCTATATAATCCAATGTCACCCGCAGTGTTAACTGTCATCAAGCAAGTCATCGATGCTTCCCACAAGGAAGGTAAATGGACTGGCATGTGTGGTGAGTTAGCTGGTGATGATCGTGCGACCCTGCTATTGCTTGGTATGGGCCTTGATGAGTTCAGCATGAGTGCGATTTCAATCCCACGCATCAAAAAAGTGATTCGTAACAGTAACTTTGCTGATGTGAAGCTGATGGCCGAGCAAGCACTTGCTCTTCCAACTGCCGCTGAAATCGAAGCACACGTAGAGACATTTATCGCAGAAAAAACCATCTGCTAAGATAGCTGCAGATAGAATAACAACGCTTAGGAGCAACACTATGGGTCTGTTTGACAAATTGAAGAAGCTGGTTTCTGACGACACCAATGAAACTGGTGCTATTGAGATCATCGCCCCGCTTTCAGGTGAAATCGTAAATATCGAAGATGTGCCTGATGTTGTTTTTGCTGAGAAAATTGTTGGTGACGGTATCGCTATCAAACCAGCAGGTAACAAAATGGTTGCCCCGGTAAACGGTACGATCGGTAAAATTTTTGAAACCAACCACGCATTCTCTATCGAGTCTGACGATGGTGTAGAGCTGTTCGTTCACTTCGGTATCGATACTGTTGAACTGAAAGGCGAAGGCTTCACGCGTATTGCAGAAGAAGGTCAAACGGTGAAAGTGGGTGACACTATCATTGAGTTCGATCTGGCTGTACTGGAAGAGAAAGCGAAGTCGACGCTGACACCAGTCGTGATTTCTAACATGGATGAAATCAAAGAGCTGACTAAACTGTCCGGCACCGTCACCGTGGGTGAAACGCCTGTACTGCGCATTAAGAAGTAAAGCTTCTTGATAATCGGTATGCGTTAATAAAACGCCGCCTGAAAAGGCGGCGTTTTTGCATCAGCGGATGATGAGGATCATCCCTGCAGCTGCATCAGCATTTCTGCCGAAGGTACAAAGAAGTAAGCGCCTGTGACCGCTTTGGTAAAGTCCAGCAACTTATCCGTCTGCCCGTCTTTTTCGCCGTACATACTGTCGAGCATTTCGCGGAAGTTCCGTTGCTGCGCACAGTAAGCAATAAACAACAAGCCGTGCTCACCGCTCACTGTGCCGTAGGGCAAGCTATGACGCACAATTTTTAGCCCTTTACCCGCTTCTTTCAGATCCACCCTGCCCACGTGTGAGTCAGCCGGAACGTCATCCAACTCAACCGAATCTGGTTTAGTGCGGCCGATTATTTTCTCCTGCTGAGCAACATGCACAGCATGCCAGGCAGGTAAATTATGGACAAAACGCTGAACCATCACGAAACTGCCTCCTGCGAATGGCCCTTCAGGAATAATAGCCACCTCTTCTCTGGCGGCCTGTTTCTTAGGATTCTCAGTGCCGTCGATAAAGCCGGTCAGATCGCGGGCGTCCAGATACCGGAAACCATTGGTTTCATCGATTAATTCCACTTCCGCTGCAATCGGCTGCATGAAGCTGCTCAGCAGGTGAAAATTCAGATCATGACGGTTAGAGTGAATATGAAGCAGTAAGTCACCGCCGGTGGAGGGTGCGGTAACATCCCCGCTTCCCAGCGGCGCAAATTCTTCAAAATCGTTGGGACAGCCTTTTTCAAATTGCTGCCAGAATGCTTTGCCAAAACCAAAGCTCAGGCGAATACAGGCACTGACGTGCTGATGATTTAGCTTTTCCGCGACTTCAAAGAGCCCCTGGCACTGACGAATAACCTTGTCTTTATTTCCTACCAGGTTAAACACACAGACCAAAGAATACGGACCCGCTTCAGGTAAAATGGCACTTTGTGGCGTCACATTCATTCTCCCAATGTTGCATTTTTCTATACTTAGCTCTTGCATGCTGCAAACTGCCTGATGGCAGCATCCAGAATGAAAAGTATATTGTAATGGGTTCTGAGTTAAGCATATTGATCATGGACAGCCAAGCCAGAAAAACGCGCATTGTCGACAAAATGTGGCAGAGAAAAAGCAAAAAGCGCCGAAAAGGCGCTTTTGTCACATAAAACCAGAATGCGTGAACACGTTAGGCTGACATCACTGCGACCTGAAGTTTAACCGACTGGTCATCTTCCTGGGATGACTCAAACGATGCAGGCGTATCCAGCCCGGTCGAAATTACCGGTGCCGCCAATACCCGCCAGGCGCCATCATCCAGTTGCTCCTGAATTTTAAAGGCAATCTTAACTTCTTCAGCAGACACTTCAAGCAACTCCGCGCTGCCGAGAAACTTGCGGCGCTGGTCACCGTCTGTGGTGCCGAAAATCACCGTTTCTTCACCCGGCAACAATTGCAATGAGGTGGCAACCGACTGGTGATAACCTGCACTTGACAGTTCCAGGTTCACATTCAGTAACCAGTCTGCCATTGCCAGCGGGCTTAACAAGGCGCTAAACAGCACCCCTCTTCCCAAATCATTCATCTGACACTTTCTCCATGGGGCTAATTGGCAAATGTATGTCTGACTCGGGAACTTCGTACCAGATAAGCCATTAGCCAAATGGTTGCCAGCAAAGTAACCGCTGCCGGCCAGCTAAAGGCGCCTCTTAACAATGTCAGTTGGTACACTTGCAATACTAAATCCAGCGCATATCCGGATAACAGAATAAACCTGCCATGCCGCCATGCTCCGTTTATCATTTTGTTATTTTTATGACGCAGTCCGCTCAGCCACATCAAGAACAAGGCAGGCAGACCGATCCCCATCAGAAAGTACAAATTCTCTGTGTGAGGATAAAATAACTGGAGCAGCTCAGCACCTTGCGCCCTGCTGACACCAGCCATGACAAACACTCCCCATCCCCTGGCACTGAACAGCATACTCAGCCATAACAGGCCGGAAGGTTTTAGCAGACCATTGCTGTCGTAAGCATCTATTGAATACATGCGTCTGGTGCTCAGAAACAGGGAAATCGTATTTATCTTTGCTGACAATAAATGATATGGATCAATTGGCAAAGGTACAGACATTCGTTCTGCGTTGTAACGCACGGATTAATTACTTAACCTGTAATCATGATCACGCTTTTACGTATATTTAACAAACAATGAAAAGTACTATGATTGCTTCAGAAGCAACACTTTTAGTTTTGTGACAATAACCGATGATATTTCATTCACTTACTGCCGTTTACGACCCCAAAGCATCGCTCTCGGGTTAATGTGGAATACCCTAAATTGTAGGAATATTCCTACAAAATCTGGCCTTTTACGCACAACGACACCAGCGGCATAAAATGCTATCAAACCGATAAATTTACCATTAACAGGATTGCAATGAACAAAACGACCCATTCACCTTCACCAGAAACACAGGCAGAAGCGATGCAAATTGCCAGAGCAACACAAAAACCCGGACAGACAAAAGAACAGACCAAGCTGATCGCGCAGGGGATTCAGAAGGGCATCGAACTCTATAAAAAACAGCAAAAGGCCAAAGCGCGCGAAAGGGATAAATTTCGTAAGAAACAGTTAAAAGAAAAAACGGCACTCAATACCGATAGTGCAACTGGGTCGGAGGATTCACAAACACAGACAGTCGTCAGACAGAGTCCGATAGCTTGGATACTGCTGGTGTTATCCTGGGCAGGATTCATTGGCTGGCACTTTATTGAGTGATGTGTAAACAGCCCACAAATGCACTTGATAACAATTAGCATTTGCATCTATACTTATCCGTAGATTTTCAAAGGATATATGTATGGAGCGGAATGTGTTTCGTATTATCTGTTTGCTTGGTTTGGCCTGCGTTGCTGTACTTCACCTGGGTGAAATTTGGCTGACAGGCCACACACCTTTTGCCGCATTGCTGACTGACTGGCTGCCGCTTTATGCTGCCTGGCTGGCGGCTTTAATCATCAGCTACAAGCCGCCTGGCCAGGGTAATGGTTGCCACTAACGGCCTGATTTGTCTTTTCCGATTGAGAGTATCCATAAAGACACCACAGCCACCATCAGAAAGCCCGTTAAGATAATCACGGGCATGGCGGCATAACCCAGCACATGCCAGATAATCGATTCCAGCGTACTCATCGCTCTCTCCTTATTGCCAGCCTTCAACGTCTCTCATATCAGGCAGTCGGTGGGCTATCCCTTTGTGGCAATCCACACAGGTTTTATCTCCTGAGGCGAGCGCCTCTGAGTGCTGCTTCACTGCGCGTAACCCTTGTTCAGAATAATCCATGTAATCAAACTGATGGCAGTTCCGGCATTCCTTGGAGTCGTTGTTTTTCATTCGACTCCATTCGCGATGAGCAAGGTGCCCCCGCCTGGCCTGAAATTTCTCCTCGGTGTTTATCGTCCCCATCGCAAACGCAAACAGCTCCTTGGATGCCTGGACTTTACGAACAATCTTGTCTGTCCACTCATGAGGAACGTGACAATCTGAACAAATCGCCCGCACACCCGAACGGTTTGAGTAGTGAATGGTTTCACGTATCTCCTTCACTATGGGGGCATGACAGCCAGAGCAGAAAGCTTCGGTGTTCGTGGCCTCCATCCCGGTGTTAAAGGCTCCCCAGAACAGCAGACCGCCCATAAAGCCCAGAAACAGCACCACACCCGCTGCCGCTTTACTCGGTGATTTCAGACGGCACCAGAAGCGTTTAATGATATTCATAACTGGCTCCGTCGTTATTTTTCATCCAGGGCATCAACCCGCTTGAAAGTGTTTTCTACTAAGGGGGATGCATCGGCCTGCGGCACATGGCATTGCAGACAGAAATAGCGGCTCGGTGACACATCTGACAGCACCTGCCCGTGGCGCGGAGAACGGTAATGGGTCACGCTGATTTTGGTCGCGCCCATCTCGTTGGCGTATTTCCAGCTGTGGCACGACAAGCACTTATTGGCATTGAGTGAGACTTCATAGTTACGCACAGTGTGCGGGATCAACGGCGGCTGGTAGACATAGTCGCTGTCAATCGGCTGACCGTCTTTCGGGTACTTTTTCCAGCTTTCGCCGGGAAAAGTATCTTTGATTTCAGTCTGGCCGCGTAACGAATGCAGGCCTCCGTTGCCGCCCACCAGCTCCTCGTCAGCGGCATGCGCCCCCCCAAAGGCGAGCAGTAAGATCATCAATCCGCCGGCAATGTTTTTATTCATTTTCATGGTCGACTCCATTACACCTTGGTGATCTTGATTGGGCATTTTTTGTAGTCTGTCTGTTTTGACAGTGGATCTGTGGCATCCAGCACCAGCTTATTGACCAGCACCCTGGCATCAAAGAAAGGCACGAAGACCAGCCCGACCGGCGGTCTGTTACGGCCGCGGGTATCCACCCGGCAGCGCACTTCTCCGCGGCGCGAGGTCAGTAACACTTGA